>CBFDDY010000067.1:0-10079 GCA_965603705.1 uncultured bacterium
GAAATATGCCTGTGCTGTATGGCTCTGTTGCTGTTTCCTGAAAATCAGATTTTACATCACCTGCACTGAATGAGGCTCCCAAGGAAATGTAGTGATTATTATGGATTCTTTTATCCCAGATGACCTGAAATATATTATATAGTTCTCTTTGATCTAGAGTAGATGAGAAAGGGATATTTCTTTCAGCCCCGAAGGAGGGATGGGAGATATTTTGGCCGGTCCAGAGAAAAAATAGGCTGCTTTCAGGGAATTCATATTTTAAACTCAGGAGTCCGGATATAAAGGAGGATTTGTCTATATCTGAGTAGTCGGCCAGATTCCGCGCTAGCCCAAAGCCTGTAACAGAAGAAAAAATATATAGTTTTTCCGGGATAATCGGACCGGAAAAGTAGAAATTTCCCTCAGTAAAATAATCAAATCCATGACTTTCTAAGAGTCCTTCCTGTTCAAGATCTGGCGTTACATTTTTGTTTTGAAGAGAATGATGTGTATAATAAGTAGAAACTCCACCCTGAAATTGTTCGCCTCCACGTCGGGTTGAAAGGTCAAAATATCCTCCAGGAGACATGGCATAAGGAGGATTTCCGGCATTCATCATCCTATAGGAGTTGAGACTGAAGAAGTCTGGGTAAAATAAAGGTTTCCCTGTCTGGTAGGGATTAGTAACATCCATACCATTTAGAAGGTAGGTATTTTGGGTCCAGGAGCAGCCTCCCCTGGAACTAAAAAGAGCGGGGATTCCCGACCAGAGTCCTGCTGTATCTATGCGGTTGGTTGTAGCGGAAAGGTCTTGATTTTCTATTACAGACCAGATGTTATGGGCAGAGGGAAAAACGTTGAGTTGGTTTTGGTTTATTATGGTTTGATGAATGTTATGGGTGTAATCAAGGCGTACCAGATGGGAATTGGAACTGCCATTCTGAGATAGAATAGTTTCTATATACAATGTCTGAGATGGTTCAAGCTGGATCCTATTTTGAACATGAGGGCGATAGTTATCTCTATTAAATTTGATAGAATATTCACCGGGGGTAAGTCCTGTTATTTGAAATGTTCCTTTTTTGCTGCTGAACAGGATTATATTATTGTTTTGATCTTTATGAGATAAAATAATCCTGACCTGAGCTATGGGATTTTTTATGGAATCGTAAACAATTCCTTGTAATCCTGCATGTTCAGACGCAGCAAAGATAAAACAAGAAAAAAGAGCAAGTAGAATAATAAGAATTGTGGGCCGGGCAATAAGCCATTTTGAAGTTGGATTTTTGTAGTTAGTTGATTTGATTTTTATTAACATTTCATAAGTTGTTAAGGCTATTTATCTATTTTTTGCATTTGCCTGTCAAGGCAAAATATTGTTTTTTGTCTGTTCTACATCAGGTGATCTGGTTATTTCTTATCCTGAAATAGCTAAAAGTTGAAAATAATAGGAAACTCCAGTAATATTTATCTATTCTGCAAAATAATTAAGAGGAAAAAATGGATAAAGAATATGATATTGCTATAATCGGAGCCGGACCTGGTGGATATGTTGCTGCTATCAGGGCAGCTCAGTTGAGAAAAAAAGTGCTGCTGGTTGAAAAAAATGAATTGGGTGGCACCTGCACGAACTGGGGTTGTATTCCCACTAAATTCCTTCTCCAGCAGACAAAAAAGTTTAATGAGGCTAAGACAAATAAGAACCTTGAAGGTCCTATAAATGAGATAAAGTGTAACTGGGAAAAAGTCCAGATTGAAAAATCACAGAAAGTAGCCCAGCTGGTTAAAGGAATTGATTTTCTGCTAAAAAATAACGGAGTTGATACTATAAGGGGAGAAGCTTCTCTAATTGATGGAATGAAAATCGTTATTCAGGCCAAAAAGGAAGAAAAAACAATTAGGGCAAAAAAAATTATATTAGCAACCGGCAGCAGGCCAGCAGAACTTACTTTTTTAAAAAGAGATGGTGATAAAATATTAAACAGTACTGATGCCTTGGATTTAATTGAAATCCCCAGGCGATTGCTTGTTATTGGAGCTGGTGCAATAGGATTGGAAATAGGGACAATATTCCAGAGGCTGGGGACTGAAGTAACCATCCTTGAAATATTGCCGCAGATCCTTCCTGGGAGCGATAAGGAAATATGCAATCGATTGGAAAGGGTCCTTAAGCGTACGGGGATAAAAATATATACGAGGATGAAGATTAAAGAAGTCGTTAAAAATGAAAATCAGGTATTTCTTAAAGGAATTTGTTTGAAGGATAATTCTGTTTTTAAATATGGAGCGGAAAAAGTTCTCTTGGCAGCGGGGCGTATCCCAGTAACGGAAATATGCAAGAAAAACAGCAGGGGATTTCTATTTGATAAAGCCGGATTTGTCAAAGTAGATGCCTACCTAAAAACCAATGTTCCAGGAATTTTAGCTATAGGAGACCTGATCGGGGGGAAGCTTTTAGCTCATAAGGCATATTATGAAGGAATTATTGCTGTTGAAAATGCTTTTGGAGCTAAAAAAAGGGTAAGCGATAGGGCTTTACCTATGGCTGTATTTACCGAGCCCGAATTTTCATCAGTAGGATTGACCGAACAGGAAGCAAAAAAGAAAAATGAAAAAGTAAAAGTAGGGCTATTTTCCCTTCAGGCTAATGGACGTGCCTTAACTATGGGAAGCCAGGAGGGAATGATTAAAGTTATTGCAGATGCTCAGAAGCGTATTGTAGGTGCTCATATCCTGGCGCCCTATGCATCTGAATTAATAATTGAAATGACAATGGCTGTGGAGAAAAAGTTGGTTTTGCAGGATGTTGCTTCTTTAATACATATACACCCTACCTTATCTGAAGCTTTGAAGGAAGCAGCAATGAATGCTGAGAATAAAGCCATTCACACCCTTTCTAAAAGGGAATAATTAAGGCTAGCCTGAAGCTGTAAGACATGGACACAGGTAAGTCCCTTCGAAAGATAGGGAATAGGATATACGAATCAATCAGGCTAGAATATTTATTCAAAAATAGATGCCATAGAAATCGACATTTTTTATGAATAATTCATTTTTGTGTTTGTATGGTTATAATCTTGGTAGTGGTAATGATTTTTTCAACTGCATCATCATTTATATAGCCGGCTTTTGTCTTTCCGGAATCTTCATTTTTAAAATATACATAGTTCCAGACTTTTCTAAATTTCCGGGGGCTGGCACTTGTTAAAACTGTATCTTTATCAAGAACCTCAATAACCGGGCTGCTGTCACTGGGTTCTAAATAGATATTGGCTGTTTCTGTAGAAATTTTTAATTTTTTTGTTAATGCAAAAATGGTTCCTGAAAGAGAAAGTAAAATAATACTAGATATCATGAAGTTAGCAAGTATCTTTTTTGTGAATAATTTCATGGTGCTCTTTTTCCTGGAAATTTTATTACATTGATTGGATATGCAAGTTTTGAGCCAAATATTGAAAAATGTAATTCGCACAAAATAATCAAGTTAGATTAAACTGGGATACTAAGAGTGGAAAAAATATACAAAAAATGGACAAAATGTACAAAAAATGGACATTTTCTTTATTTAATGTATCCCAATGCTCGAAGCATTTCTTCGTCCGTTTTGTCTATTTTTAATGCTTGTTTTTCAGAAATGGCTTTCCTGGCAAAAGAATTAATTTCTTTTTTCAAAGTGGATAATATTGGGGGAGAGGGAGATTCATTTATTATATTGTTTTGCTCAGATGGGTCATTGATTAGATTAAATAGCTCATATATTTGTTCTTCAGGAGTAAAAATAAGGTGCCAGGGATAATGATATATCCCGAATTTGTTTTTATCTGCTAAAGGCCTATATGCTTCCATAAAAATCTTGTTATTTTCCTCGGATTTTCTTTTTATGAGATTTCTGCCTTGGTAGGTCGAAGGTTTATTAAATTTCATAATACCCAGGATTGTGGGAGCGATATCAAGCAGGGAAACAGGATCGGATATTTTTATTGCTTTAGAGCTAGAATCAGGGCGGTATATGATAAACGGGACTTTCATATACACATTATAGAGAAAATGGATATGGCCAAAATGGGGAGCTCCTGGATTTTTTTCATATTCGCCTAATCCTTCACCATGATCTCCCACTACCAATATGTTAGTTTTTTTATAAAGATTCAAATCTTTTAATTTTGTTAAAAAAGATCCTATTTGATTATCCATGTATTCAACTTCTGCCCTGTAATAAGCCCGCTTGTATTCAAAAGGAATCATAAGTTTTCCGCGGAAAGGAAACTTTATTATTTTGGGCTGATCAGGATTAAATATTTTAATAGCAGCTTTTTTTTTGCAGGCAAAATTAGATTCACTTTTTTGCTCTCTCCATCCGATCGCAAATTGTATTTTAATGTTATACCTTTTTTCAAGTTCTTCTGTATTGAATTTGTCAAAATGAGCATGGATGCTGGTCGGGTCTTCGATCAGCTTATTTGTAACCTCAAAAAGGAGTCGGTTGTTTCCCTTTTTTAATTTTAAATCAATAATATTTTTGGTTTTATAGAGAGCGAATTCTGATATAGGCTTGTTATTAAGTGATATTTTAAGGGTTTTTTCTTTATTAGGCGGAAAATAAGGTGCATGTGGATCTGAATAGTGTACCCAAAGAAAAAATTTATTTTTTTTATTCTGTTCCAGCCAAGGAAGTAGTTTTTGGTTTACTTCTTCTGCTGTTATGTAATATTTTTGGAGGGGAAAATCATCATTATACAAATCGAAACTGTCATTTAAGCCAAAACGAGATTTGAGCACTCCTAATGAAACAAATGCAGCAGTAGAATAACTATATTTTTTAAATATTTTAGTGATCGAAATTTTGTGTCTACTTTTTTGAATAACTTGTCCGTTATTATAAACCTTTAGATCATGCGGTGGCTGGGAAAAAAAGATCGAAGCATGTGAGGGAAGGGTAGCCGGCATTAAGCAGAAGCAGTTTTCATAAAGAGTCCCGTTTTTTGCTAAGAAATCGAGGTTTGGCGTTTGGGCTGAGCCGGGATTGTAAGCATTTATAAAATCAGCTCGTTGTGTATCTAAGGTCATAAGAACAAAATTATTTTGCGTTTTATGCTTGCAGCCGGAAAAAGAAAAGATACATACAATGAATACGGAGAACAATAATAATTTTATAGAAACATATATTTTATTCATATGTTTGTTTACTTTTATTTTATATACCCGAGAGACTTTAACATTTCAAGACTTTTTTTGTCCAGGATTATTTCCTTTTTTTTGCCTAGAATACTTAAGGCTCGGCCTTTGAGTTTTTGTTGAAGATTTTTTACTTCATTCAGACCTTTTCTTTTTTGATAAAGATTTGTTTTCTCATCAGCATCTATTTGTAGGTTAAAAAGTTCATAGTGTTGTTCTGACGGAGTAAATATGAGATGCCAAGGGAATTTTAAAGCGGCGAACCTATCGTGGATTGCTTCAGGTCTATAGGTTTCCTCAAAAATGATGGAATTAACCTGCTTCTTGCCAAGATATAGATCTTTTCCCAAATGATATTTTTTCTTTTTCCATCCCATTATTCCAATAATGGTAGGGGCGATGTCTTTTAATGCTACCGGTATTTTAATTCTTCTCCCTGAGGAGTGGGAAAATGGTTTTGTGATGATAAGAGGAACTTTCATGTAGATGTCATAAAGATAATGAATATGTCCGAAATATTGCTCTCCCAAATTAGTTTTATTTTCCCCAAGACCTTCACCATGATCTCCAGTTAAAATTATTACAGTATTTTTATGAAGATTAAGGCTGCTGAGGGTTTTAATAAGCTTGCCGATCTGTTGGTCCATATATTCTACTTCTTTTTTGTATAGTTCAACCTGCTCAAAAGGAAAAAGGTTAAGGTCCCCTTCAAATTTTAGGGCTATTTGTATGGATTTCCCGTTATTATTTATAAATATGTGGCCTTTTTCTTTTATTAAAATGTTTTGTTGAGCATTATTATCATAGAGAAGCAGTTCCTTAAATTTTAGTTCTAATTCCTCTGTATTTATAAATTTAGTATTCTTAAACCTTATTCTGTAATCATCACGTTGGTCAGGAAAATTATTGAGAACTTTAAATGAAATTATGTTTTTACCTGGAGTCAGGTTGAATTGCAGAGCATGTTTTTCGCCTTTTTGAATGCACAATAGGGAGTGGATTTTATTATTGAGAGAAATACTCAAATCAGGAGGCAGGTCAGGCGGAGCATAAGGAAGGTGAGGGTCGGAATAATGGATCCAAAGGAAAAAATTAGTATCCTTTTGACTTTCAAGCCAGGGAAAGACTTTAGAGTTGACTTCTTCAGCATTTAGATACCATCTATTACTTGGGAGTTTGTCATCATAAGTTTTAAAACCTTTGTTTAATCCGAATTGTGATTTTAAAACGCCAAGGGAGATAAAGGCGGCAGTGTTAAAACCTTTTTGTAGAAAGATCTCGGCTAGGGATAATAGTTCCTTATTTATTGTAAGCACTTGTCCATTGTTATAAATTTGAAGTTCATGGGGGGGAAGAGAATAGAATATATTTGCATGAGAGGGGAGTGTTATGGGAATTTCTGAATAACAGTTTTCGAATAAGTTGCCTTTTGCTGCCAGAGAATCAATATTGGGAGTATTTGCGTTCCCGGGGTGGTAAGAACTAATATAATCGTATCTCTGAGTGTCAAGCGTTATAAGGATAACGTTTTTTTTGGGAGTTTCTTGAAATGGGGAACAGCAGGCAAAATAAAGAATAAAAAGAGCCGCAAATGTTATTTGGCTCCCCGATTTTATTTTTATCAACATGGATTTCAGGTTATGGGTTTATCAGTCAGCGGAGGTATCCTAAAGCTTTAAGTTTTTCTTCAAGTTCCTTATTCATTCGGATCCTGGCATTACTTCGTCTTATCTGCAGTTTGCTTTGGTAGTAATTGTTTAGAAATGCTATGACACTTTTCCGTATTTTATTTGCTTTGCTAATGATATTATGGCTTTCATTAGGATCTCTCAATAAGTCATACGTTTCAATATCCTTTATTCCTTCCGGGGATTTGCTAATAATAAATTTGAGCTGATCTCTATTGGTAGCAATAATCGCCGGGCAAGGTACGGGTAAATTTTTGTGGGCCAGGTCACTAATAAATACCCTGTCTTCTTTTTCTTTTTTTGTGATCAGATCTAACAGGCTTTTTCCGTCAAAAAGGTCTTTTTCATATTCTATTTCTGCAATATCCAGAATCGTAGGTAAAATATCGATCACACGGCTTATAGGACTGATTCGAGCTCCTTTGTGTTCAGAGTTGGGGAATTTTATTATGAGCGGAACCCGGAGCAGCTCATTATATAGGGTCCTTCCATGAAGCCAGCCGCCGTGCTCCTGGAATTCTTCTCCGTGGTCAGAAGTAATAATCAGGAGAGTATTATCATAAATATTTAGTTCTTTCAATCGGTTGACCAGGGGTTTGATTAGAGTTGCATCAGTGTAACTGATTTCTCCATCGTAAAGGGATATAATATTGTCTTTTTCTTCTGGAGAAAAAGAATAATCTTCTCCGTTTCTATCCAGAAAAACTCTGAGGCCGATTTTTTCCCAGAGAGCGTTTTTTTCCCGATACATTTCATTCCAGGGAGCGGGGCTATCATAAGGACCATGGATTTGAAATGTATGAAGGAAGAGAAAAAACGATTTATCCTTGTTTTTTTTTAGCCAATCTGATGTATAAGCGAAAAGATTCTCTGCTTCATGTTGGTTGCTTGAAGTATTTTGACCTCTGATCGGATCATCATACCAGTCAAAGCCTTTGGAGAATCCATATAAACTACTTACATAACCACCACCCGTAAAAGCATATGTAATAAATCCGGCTTTTTGTAAAAAGGATGCTATAGACGGTAAAGAGCTATCCACTTTCTGGTCGTTATAGTAAACTTGGTGACTGGCGGAATTCAGTGAGAACAACATAGACATATGGGAAGGAAGGGTCCAGGAACATTGGGCGTAAGTGTTTTCGACCAAAACTCCATCTCTGGCAACTTCATCTATGTTAGGACTTGTGGTACGATGATAGCCGTAACTACTCAAGTGATCCGCTCTTAATGTGTCAAGGGAGATAAGTATCACTTTTAAATTGTCTGGTTCTGGATGGTAAATGAGAGGGTTTTCCCAGAATGCCAAAGCCAGTTTGTCTGGGGAAACCTGTTCTTTTTCTTCAAGATTTTCCGTAAGAAAGGTAAGGTTGATTTTTTTCGCGGCATATTCTGAAAGGTCGATTTTTTCATGGATGATCTGGTTTCTTAGCTTTTCTGGTTTTAAAGTGATTTCCCGTTCAAATATTGTTTTCTGATTGTCACTTGTGTCAACCAAAATTTTAAATTTTACTCCTTTGGAAAGTGGAATTTCTTTATATCGGAATATGCCGGTACCGAATTCCAGAAAGCAATTGTCCGGAACATAGACATTAAATTCAAACCGGCTCTGGGGTGGCGCCATTAAAGCATTTATAGACAGGTCTTCAAGGGTAAGATTTTTTTTTATGTTCTTCGGGTTTTCGGGTTGAGCAAATTCATCAAGGTTAAAATCATAATAGATCCGGAACAGATTGTGATACGGGTTGAAGTTTCCTGATTCGTCCTGATCGGAAAGGTATCTTACTCTGATTTTTCCGTTTGAGAGTTTTTGCTGTTTTTCTGAGGAAGGAAAAAAGAGGATCAGGTCGTTTTTGGCTTTGACCCTGAGCTGGTAAATGAGAAGACGGGGTTTAGTAGACCTTGTTTCATCAAGATGTTTTGATATTGATGCTTTGATAGTGATTGTATGGGTGCCGGGTTTGGGCGGGCTCTTAATAAGAAAATTGGCGGTATTATGGCCGACAGTATTTTTTTTTAGTAAATGGCCATCCAAATAAACTTCAAGTTCCATCGGGTGCCAGTTTCTGCGTGTCAGGATTTCAAACTCAACTGGACCATCAGGCAGAATCGTCTCAAAAGAAAAGGATTCATCTTCATCTAGGATCAGACAGTTGAAACGTTTGTTATAATTTTTGTCATATTCTAGCCCGATGTTTTTTGAAGTCTTGATCCAGTTCCAGTAAAGGGATTTATCTTTCTGTTCTCCCAGAAAATTTATCGGATCATCATTTAGAAAAACTTCCATTCCTTTTGGGGCGGTTGATTCGTCTTCACCTAGAATAGAACGTTTGGTGGTGAATCCCCAGACTTTTTGTTTGCTTGTAGAAAGCTCACGCAACAAAAACATATCGCTAATAGTAATTGCCTTTTCATCAACTGACTCAAAATGTTCGATGATGTTGGTAAAGGGGGTTGAGACAATATTATCCTGATTAAGGAAGTCGATTAGCTTTAAAGTCCCCTTACTGGAGAGCTTGATAGTTTTTGGTTTGGAAAAATTACAAAAGTTTAATAACAGAAGGGATAGAAAAACTGAAAATATAGGCCAGCATTGATAATATTTCTTTTTATTCATAGATAAATATTATCTTCATTAAGCAGTATGTTGTCAATATTCCACCCTTTTTTGGGCCGAAATAAGGAGAAATAAAAGAAAATATTTATTATTTAAAAAAAAGGTATTAAATAGTTTGCATATTTCAAATTAATTTTATAAAATTTAAATCTTTAAAAAAACCATGAGCGAAATTTTCTTAGTATTTCTTGTAACCGGTGTGCTAGGAACTCTTCTGGTTTTAATAAACAAGATTCTCGGACCCAAAAAGTCAAATCCAACTAAAAACACTCCTTTTGAATGTGGAAGCCCCTTTCTTCAGGATAGGATCACGCCAGTTCCTATTAAGTATTATTTGGTTGCTTTCTTATTTCTCCTCTTTGATGTGGAGGTTGTATTTCTTTTCCCATGGGCGTTGGTTTTTAAAAAAATTGGTACTCCCGCTTTGATTTATATGGCAGCTTATATTTTGATTCTGGCCTTGGGATTTATTTATGCCTGGAAAAAGGGAGCATTTTTATGGGAAAAATAAAACCTCGAGCATATTACAAAGAGACTCTAAATGGAGGTTTTTTAGCTACAAAGATCAATTATATGCTGGGATGGGGGCGTAAGTACTCCCTTTTTCATTACCCTTTTAT
>CBFDDY010000068.1:0-9974 GCA_965603705.1 uncultured bacterium
ATAAATTAATAATAGAAACATCGCCATTTTTTTATGAATAGGTCAGGCTAAATAACAGAGCATAATAGACATTTTTGAGAAAGTATGGACTAAAAAAAATAGTTTAGATATTATAGATTTGGAGTTTTGAACAAATAATAAAAATCAGCGAGGTAAAATTACATGAACATCAAGAAATCCCTTATATTGGCAATGGCATTTGTTTTGGTCATTCTGGCAGCAGAATGCAAAAAAAGTGAAACTCAACCTGAAGCAGCGGCTCAGGAATTTAAATGGCAGATAGATCAGTTTGCCGATTTAAAGATCCTGCGCTACAAAGTGCCTGGTTTTACTGAACTATCTTTGGCTAAAAAAGAACTGGTCTATTACCTGGGAGAAGCGGCCTTATGCGGCCGTGATATCACTTATGCGCAAAATTACAAACATAATCTGACAATTCGCAAAACTCTCGACGCAGTCATTGCAGGTTATAAGGGCGACCGCACCGATCCCCAGTGGAAAAAATTTATGACTTATACAAAAAGAGTTTGGTTCTCAAACGGGATCCACCATCACTACTCAACGGATAAATTTATCCCTGAATTCTCTTCGGAATATTTCACCGCGCTTGTTAATGGATGCAAAGGAGTAGAATTCCCTTTGACACAGGACCAATCACTCGATGAGCTTATAACTTATTTAAAACCTGTGATCTTTGATCCAGCTGTAGACGCTAAAAAAGTTTCCCAAGAAGCTACCAAAGACTTGATCACCAACTCAGCTGTCAATTTTTACCAGGGCGTCACCCAGGCAGAAGTTGAGAAATATTATAAAAACATCACGGATGAAGACGATACTACCCCTATCTCCTACGGCCTTAATTCCCGGGTAGTAAAAAAGGACGGAAAGGTAGTCGAAGAAATAGCTTCCCTTAACGGGCTTTACGGGCCAGCAGTCAAAAAGATCATCTATTGGCTGGAAAAAGCGGCCGACGTTGCTGAAAATGATCAGCAGCAACAAGTGATAAAAAAACTGATCGAATATTATCAGACAGGTAACCTGGAAAAGTTTGATGAATACAACATCCTATGGGTTAATGATGTAGATTCAAGAGTCGACTTTGTAAACGGTTTCATCGAAGTTTACAGCGATCCTATGGGAATGAAAGGCAGTTGGGAATCATTGGTCAACTTTAAGGATCTTGAAGCCACAAAACGAACCGAAACCATCTCGGCCAATGCTCAGTGGTTCGAGAATAACTCCCCTGTCGATCCTCGCTTCAAGCGTAAAGAAGTTAAAGGAGTGACTGCCAAGGTTATCACCGCGGCCATGCTCGGAGGCGATGCTTATCCCTCCACTCCCATCGGCATCAACTTGCCCAATGCCACCTGGATCCGCAAAACTCATGGTTCAAAATCTGTGACTCTTGAAAATATTACCTATGCTTATAATCAGGCTTCGCTGGGCTCAGGTTTCGGAGAAGAATTTTCCCCATCTAAAGAAGTACTCGAGCGAGCAAAAAAATACGGAGCTCAAACCGGAAACCTGCATACAGACCTCCACGAAGTCCTCGGACATGCCTCGGGCCAGCTGCTGCCGGGAGTCAGCACCGAAGCGCTTAAAAATTATCATTCCCCGGTAGAGGAAGCAAGGGCAGATCTTTTTGCTTTTTATTATTTAATGGATGACAAAATGGTCGAACTCGGCCTCTTGCCCACATTAGATGCTGCCAAAGCAAGCTATGACACTAGCATCCGCAACGGTTTGATGACCCAGTTGACCCGCATCCAACCCGGAAAGACCATTGAGCAGGCCCACATGCGCTCCCGGGCCCTTGTGTCTCACTGGGTTTTCGAGAAAGGAAAGCCTGAGAATGTGATCTCCCAAGAAACCAAAGACGGAAAAACATTTTTTGTAATCAATGACTACCAGAAACTGCGTCAGCTTTATGGAGAACTCCTTGTAGAAGTCCAACGGATCACCAGCGAAGGGGATTACGAAGCAGCCCGGGAATTAGTAGAAACATATGGCGTTCAAGTCGACCAGGAACTTCACAAAGAAGTTCTTGAGCGCTATTCCAAGCTTAATCAGGCTCCTTATGGCGGTTTCATCAATCCGGTCTACACTCCAGAAATCAAGAACGGCAAAATAGTAGATATTAAAATCGCATACCCGGATGATTATGTAAAACAAATGCTACGTTACAGCAAAGATTATTCTTTCTTATAAAGGACAGGATTCACAAATTCAAGGGGTCAGGAGTCCTCCTATTTTTTCTAAGTTTCTGAGCCTAAGCAAGAATCAGATCAGTTGATACGAAAACACGCGTATTTTCCCCAGCGTGGAAAATCCGCTCGGATACAGTCTTCGCTCTCTTCTCCTTAAAGGAGAAGAACCATGCCCGCTCATCCTTGCTCACGGTTTTCTTAATCAATTAACCTGATTCTTCTTACAGCTCTTTTGGCAAAAATGGGGAACTCCAATCAATAATAGTCCTTGACATCCCCGGCATAAAACATTACAGTATACGCATACTGTTACTTTAACACGGAAGTATTCGGAGAGGAAAGCTATGAAGAAAAAATTGCTCTTCAAAGATGAGCTTCTGACTGAAGCCGGCATTGATGAAAAAATATTGGGGAAATGGCAAAGGATCAAGCTTATCAAACCGGATGGAATAACAAGTGACAATATGCCTTTTTATTCAAGAAGAAACCTTGAGAGGGTCTTACTAGTTAAAAGATTGTTCGACTTAGGCTATCAGCTTGAGGACATCCAAAAAATTATAAAAAAAGTTGGCCTCCCCGGAACTGGAAGCAATAATGGCAAGTCTGCCAAAACCAGCGAGTTTTTGACAGTCGGCGGACTGGCAGAGCGAGTGGGAGTAAGCTCCAGAGCAATAAAACATTGGGAGGAGAAAGGAATCATCGAGCCTGATATGCGCAGTGAAGGAGGATTTCGACTATACCCCGAATTGTATATCTACTTGTGTAAATTGATCAAAGACCTTCAGCTTTTTGGATATTCATTGGAAGAAATAAAAGATATGTCCTCTCTGTTCAGGAATTTTCTAGCTATAGAAGATGACTTAAATTCCGGTGATGTGGAAACTAATTCCCGCAGACTGGATGAAATGCAGCAGAAAATCCGGATGCTTGAGGAAAAGATCGATCATTTCAAAGCCGGGATCGAACGCTGGGAAGACCTTTTAAAGAAAAAGAAAAAAGAAATATCGGCCCTAAAAAGCCAGAATAAAAAACGTTTAAAAACGAAAGGGAAAAAGAAAAATGCCTAAAATCATATTCATAGAGCCAAAAGCATCTAATCTACATATTTATTCACAATATAAGCTTCCCCGGCTGGGGTTGTTCATCCTCGGCACTTTAATGAAAAACCGGGGATGGGATGTCGAGATATTTTACGAAGAATCACGGCAAATAGATTTCTCTATAACCTCAGGGGCAGATCTGGTAGGAATATCCACAATAACATCTACAGCCCCCCGGGCTTATATGATCGCCGACAAGATCCGCAAGGCAGAAGTCCCGGTAATCATGGGAGGCGCCCATGTCACTTTTATGATAGAGGAAGCACTTGAGCATGCAGATTTTGTTATCCGGGGCGAGGGAGAGATAGCATTAATGGCATTTGTGGATGCCTGGGAAAAAGGCGATGATTTCAAAAATGTACCGAACCTTTCCTACAAAAAGGAGGGCAAACCTATTCATAATCCCAAGGGGCCTGCTATAACCGAACTTGACCAGCTCCCTTTTCCTGACTTCAAATTGTTGAACTTCAATCACAATCAAATTGCAGGCCACACAACGATTCCGGTCCAGACTTCCCGGGGGTGCCCTTTTAACTGTTCTTTTTGCTCAGTAACAGGTATGTTTGGGAGAAAATACAGGTTCCGCTCGACCCAGAATATTATCGAAGAGCTGCGGATCTATAGCAACAATAAAAACCACATCTTTTTTTATGACGATAATTTCGCTGCAAACCACACGCGGTTAAAAACTCTATTGACAGCCATGATCCGGGAAAAATTCAAATTCACCTGGTCGACCCAAGTGAGGGCGGATATTTACAAGAATAGGGAGCTGGTCAAGCTAATGCACAAAGCAGGCTGCCGCGTCCTCTATATCGGACTAGAATCAGTAAATCCACGCAGCCTTAAAGCTATAGAAAAAAAACAGACCGTTGCGGAAATAAAAACAGCTGTAAAGGTAATTCAGAGAAACGGAATCCATATCCATGGAATGTTTATTTACGGGTTTGATGATGATGACTGGAGCACAGTGAAAAAGACTGTAAAATTTGCCACACATGCAGGCCTTACATCCACGCAGTTTTTGATTCTCACTCCTCTTCCAGGGTCGAAATTCTATAATAAAATGACCTCGGAAAAACGGTTGCTTTTTAAAGACTGGACCCTGTATGATGCCCATCACGTTGTTTTTAAACCGGCAAAATTTACTCTTTCCGCCCTTCAGAAAGCACAGATGTTAAGCCATAAAAAGTTTTATTCCTGGAAACAATCCCTAAAAAAACTATTTCAATTTAAATTGTTTGACCTGAGTATAGCCCATTATGCCCGCAAGCTAAACCGTTTGTGGAAAAAGAAGAACCGGACATTTCTGAAAGCTGTTGACCTGCTTACTTCCAAAAAAAACGCCAAGATAAAAATCGAATTCAAACAGAACATCAGCCTCGACTAAGGACTAGGCGCTCCGAGCACTCTAACATATTAATTATAATGGGATTATTACCCTAATTCCCCCTTAAATTCGCCTTAAGCCAGTCTTTTTTGGGCCCCTTTGAACATTCTAAGATAACTTATATCGTGAATAATTTGGGTTAGATGGCTCATTTAACCCCCGAAATGACAGCTCTAAGCTGCTAATTGTAAATATTTAAGGAGCTAATATATTCAATTTCAATAAGTTAACATGGTCGGAGCGCCAAATCCGGGTCAAGAGGATAATGAGGGGACAAACATAAGCGACTTATTAAGCGCATGTAAAATCTTGCTGGTAACACTGCCGTAAGCCCAGCCTGCTATTCCAGAGCGCCCATGGCTTGACATAGCAATCAAGCTGCAGTCTTTTTCAGTAGCAACTTTGATTATTTCTTCAGCGCTGTCTCCAACCCTTATCTCACAATTTACGGTTGATTTCAATCCTGATATATTAGCGGCTATTCCATTTAAATAACTTTGAGCCTTTTCTTTTTCTTTGTCTACATCCTGGTCGTCAAAAGGGATATATTCCAGTCCGCCAATAGTGTGGACATGTTTTCCCAGTTCCACTACATGAAATAGAATAATCTCAACCTTTAATTTCTTTGCTAGTTGTGCCATATAGGGCACTATCCGGGCACTCCTTTCCGAAGTATCCAGCGGCACCAAAATCCGGCTGAATAATCTTGTTTCATCTGATTCTTGCGGTTTTTCTTTAGCTTTTACAATTATTAAAGGAACACATACTTTATGGAGTACTTTATGAACAGTGCTTCCCACTGACCATGGTTTTATTCCGGAACGGCCATGAGACGAGATAATAATTATATCAACTTTGCTTTTTTCAGCATATTTGATGATTTCCTCAGCAGGTTTGCCTTCTAAAAATACTGTCTTAAGACTGGCTGCTGAGGTTTTCATCATATTTTTTAACTGTTCAACCTCTTTATGAATATAGATACTGCATGCCTGCCCTTCCTCACTTTCTTTGGAGTCACAGACTCCAACTAAACTGGCTTCAGAGCCAAAGGCATTTAATATCTCCACAAAACAAGGGAAAACCTGTTGAGCAAGCTTAGAGCCGTCAAGCGGAACAAGAATGTTCTTGAACATTTTTCCACCCCCAAATAAGATAATTACACGAAAACATTTTATGACCTTAGGTATTTTTTATTGAGCATATCTAATAACAAGATACAGCCAACACACGCCAACAACCATGATCATTGCAGGAAGAGCATACTTAAGGAATTTCCCCCAGCTAATCGGGTAACCTTCCCGTTCAGCGATGGCTGTGCCGACTACATTAGCAGATGCTCCAATAGGAGTGGCATTGCCTCCTATGTCTGTGCCAAGAGCTAATGTCCAGGATAATGTTTGCAGATCCAGGCCTGCTGTCTGAGCAAGGTTAGAGATTACAGGAACCATTGTAGCAGCAAATGGGATATTATCTACAATAGCTGAAGAAAAAGCTGATACCCATAAAATTATAGGTATCACAATGAGAATGTTTCCTCCTGATACATTGCCTATAAACTTGGCAACAACTGTTAAAACGCCTGTCTCTTCTAGTCCCCCCACGCATACGAATAGTCCAATAAAGAAAAGCAGGGTGCGCCAATCCACTCTTTTAATTATGTGCAGAGCCATTTTGGAGGAGGCAAGTAGGGTAAGGGATGCTGCAATTACTCCTATCATAGCCACAGATAAACCGGTCTGAGCATGTGTAACCAGCAGAATCACAACAATAATAAAGATTAATGAATTTACCATGAAAAGACCGGGCTTCTTTATGGCATCTCTAGGTGAAGGATAATGAGCAGGATTTGTCTCGTCCTGGGAAGACTTAAGGCTCTTACGAAAGGCCATATAAAAAAAGCCCAGAGTCAAAATCATCCCAATCCAAGCTATTGGGCCTGTGTTTTTGGCAAAATCGGAAAATGTATAACCGAGAGCCGTTCCGATTATAATATTGGGTGGATCTCCGCACATTGTTGCGCTTCCCCCGCAGTTGGCGGCAAAGATTTCTGCAATTATTATTGGAACAGGATCAAATTTAAGTAAACGAGCCAGTTCAATTGTGACTAAAGTTAAGAATAGCAAAACAGTTATACTGTCGATAAACATGGACAGGAAGCCTGAGAGCAGCATAAATGTAACCAGGATAGGAACAACTTTGTAGTTAACTTTTTTGGCGACATACAGGCATAACCAGCGGAAAAATCCAACTTCGCCAAGCCCTTCGACCATAGTCATCATGCCACCTATGAAGATAATTGTCTGCCAGTTGATACCGCGGGATTCAATATGCTCCTGGCCCGGAACCCAGAAATTAAAGTGGAATAACTGGTCAAGATTCAAGACATTCAAAACTGCTTCGGAACTCTGTAATGTTATGAAAAGAACGACAAATAAAGTGATGAAAGCTCCGATTAAAGCTGGAATATAGCGGTGAACCTTGCCGATTATAATTGCAATGAACATTAGGGTAAAGACTAGAATAGCGAGAATTTGACTTATTAACATTGATTAACTCTTCTTGTAATTATATTAAAAAAGATAATTTAAAAAAGGCAATATTATAGCAGATTATAATTTGAAGTAAAAGCAAGATAAAACATAAATTATACATCCTTGTTTTTTTGATAAATGTTATAATTTTTTCTATTAGCCTGATATTTCTCGAGGCTTGAAACAACCTGTTTACGCATATCTACATCTGTTATCGTTAAGGCATAGTTAAGCATCCTGGATAAAGCAGTATAACTTGTATGGAATTGGCATAAGATCAACAAAACCTACATCACGTACATTGTATATACAACCGAATAATTCAAACGTTCCAAGAAAACCCAGCAGAACAATCCCCAGAACTAGTTTGATTCTCGTTTTTTTCCTCACTCCTATGGGCAGTATACAATAAATCACACCAAGAAAAGGCCTCTGGCCCATATTGCCAAACTGGAATAAGTAATTAAAGTGTGAGCTGTTATTGCATCTGAGCTTGGGTAAATTCCAGCGGTTTCATGTTTTAGATACTTGTATGATCCCAACTTTTATTACAGTATGCACTTGCATATTGTCTTAATTTCTTCAATTCTTCAAAGAAAGTTTTCTAGTTAGGCTGCCTAACATTAGGTTGACTAAAAGCGGGCAAAGATTGTTGTGATTATAAAGACCGCGCAATAAACCGTAACAATAAACATAAATGGAAGTTTCTGTCTGATGCTGAAATTCTTAAAAGCATCACTTTTTAATAAAATAAGCCAGGAATAAATTAAAATCCCCCCAAACACGATCAAAGCCAGATAACTTAAGAAAGGAAATATAAAATTTGTGAAACTTTTGTTGAGATGAATACCTCCTGATTCAATCAGCTTGGCCGTTGAATAGCCTATGGGATCTTTTACACTCAGTGAATAGTAGGGGATGCGTGAAGAAATCTTAAATAGTGCTTTAAGTAAGTGCGTGAAAGCTATAGTAGGAAGAAATATAAGACTGAATTTTTTCGCTGCTTCAAACAGGGAAAATCCAGCAGTTAACCTGGCCATCAAAGCAGGAATGAGAAAAATTATGGCAGGCAATAGCACAAACAGAATAACTGCATGAATAAAGTTTGCAATCTCTCCGGAAGCTCCCAGTACTCTGCTGATAGTGTCTGGCACAAATAAGAGTGCTTTTTTAGATACATCCCATTCTTCCGCTATTTCCCATATTACCAGGCCGCTTGCAAAAAAGAGAAGGAAGAATTCCGCAGAGCTAATTTCTATGGCCTTAAAAAAGTCTGCTAATGGCTTTCTTAAAGAAAACCGCAGGTTTCCATGCGGACAGACTTTTAAACATTGCGTACAGAGCAGACATCGCCTGTTGTTCCGGATGGTAGCAGGATAAAGATTGCTTGTGCAGCTTCTATTGACAAGGGAATAGTGTTTTTTTGGATCGATACATTCCTTAGTTTTGCATTTGGCACATATGTCCTTATCTTTTACCCTCCATTCGAAAGGAGAACAAAGAGCATAAAGGCCCAGTAAATGACCAACCGGGCAGACATAATTACAAAAGGCTCTTTTTTCGTAAATCAAGGCAAACAATACAGCGCTGCCAAAGAGAAAAATAAAAAAATAGGCCATTCTCCTAGGGTAGCGGTGCGCCCAAAATGTGCGGATAAACCCCAGAAGGGCAATGGCATAAAATAATGTAACTACCCAGCCAGATTTAAAAAAAGAAGGCACTTTTCTTTTCAAGCCAATTTTACTCACCAGGGAATTGACAAGCTCCATAGGGCAGACCTGGCACCATATACGCCCGCAGAGGACAGCACTGATAATTACAAGCGGCCACCACAACGACCATACAAGAAGTGTGGCAAGATTTGTGTTTCTCAATGTGCCTGCCAGTTTGGCATCCACATCCGGCGCAATTAACCCACCAAAGATGATTGCTGCAAAGCAAATCAACATGAATACCTGGGGAATCAAAGGGAAAAATCTTGATGCCAGCATCAATCGCAGAGGTTTGATATTAAGAAGGTTATACATATTCAAGCACCAGCCCTACACCTGTTTCTTTGAGATTAACAACTTTGGATAAGGCAATTTTTGAATATAAATCAGTACAATGACAAGCGTGCAGCTGCTTTGGATTCAATTTTTTCATATATTCTAATGTTCCCTTTAATTGCTCTTTTGAAGGATCAAGCAAATGAAGCCCGCCTATAATATCAATAATTCTTTCTTCCTTACAAAGCTTTTTTGCCTGTTCAACGATATTGCAAATTCCTGAATGCGAGCAGCCTGTGATAATCACCAAGCCTTGGGGAGACTTATAAACTAAGGCCGTATCATCATAAAGATAATCGGGCTCCTCACCATCTGGCTTCATTATCGATCCGATAGGTTTCTTGCCCTCAAAATCATTCTTTCTTTCAATCTGGCCGAGAAAGAGCACTCTCTCTGTTAACCATATTGGATCTTTACTCAGTTTGATTGCGAAATGTTTAGATAATTTATCTTGAGAAATAAGAGAGCCGATTTCAGTCCCATCACCAACTATTTTAGAGAAGAATGCTAGAGGATGTGCCAGGACTACGGGCCTTTTATAAGGGATGCCTTCTAGGTTGGATTCTGTGTAAAGCCTAACAAGAGGCTCTAATCCCCAGGTATGATCTAGATGCCCGTGAGAGAGAACGATATAATCCAAATTCCTTAGATCTATATTCATTTTTTGAGCATTTTTTATAAATACATCTGAATACCCG
>CBFDDY010000069.1:0-9866 GCA_965603705.1 uncultured bacterium
TGTTCCCCAGGGTCGAGCTTAAAGACTTTCTTAAAGAAGAGGAGAAAAAAATGGATCACCTTACATTTGACGAATTTAAAAAGATGGACCTAAGAGTGGGAGAGATCATAAAGGCTGAAAAAGTGGAAGGCACCCAAAAACTTATTAAAATGGAAGTTGATATAGGGGATGAAACCCGCCAGATGATCTCAGGGATCGCTGATACATATGAAGCTGATGACCTGGTAGGGAAAAAACCAATTGTCATAGTCAACCTGAAACCAGCCGTTATCCACGGCATTGAATCTCAGGCCATGCTCCTGGCAGCGGAAATGAAAGACGGTAGCGCTATTGTGCCATTTTTTGAAGATGATGTCCCTACAGGCTCGAAGGTGAAATAAACAAATAAAAACAAGATAAAGCTGGAGGGAGCAGTCAGCTTAGATATTTTTTTAGTTCTGAAGCAGGCACGGCCCCATCTCTTAATATTTTAGGATTATCTGTACTGAGATCGATCACTGAAGAGGGGAATTTCCCCGGAGTCTTTCCTCCATTTATTATCAGTTCGACTTTTCCCTTAAATTTACTTATTACCCTATCCGGTTCACTTATCTCTTTCTGCCCAGACACATTAGCACTCGTTGCAATTAGGGGAAAGCCGGCACACTTGACCAAAGCTCTCAGCCAGGGATGAGAAGTAAGGCGAACCCCGACTGTATTGCCTGCTCCTAGCAGCTCCTGCGGTATTTGCGGCCTTGCTTTAAAGATCATGGTCAATGGTCCCGGCCAAAAATCAGCAGCCAAGGCCGGAAAAAGAGAAGGCATCTCAGCAGCAATACTACTCAGCATGCCAATATCTGAAATCACAACCGACATAGGTTTAACACTATCTCTCTTTTTTAGGCCGTATATCTGTTTAACAGCACTCCTGAAAAAACAGCCGGCCCCCAGTCCATAATAAGTCTCAGTAGGGTAAACAACGATACCTTCTTTTTTGAGAATTTTACAGGCCACCTCTAGTTTATCTTCTTCAATTTCTTCCGGCTCAATATTAATTATTTTTGTTTTCAACATTGCCCTGCTATTTTACCATAATCCAGGATAGCATGTTGAAAAAAGGACAATTGACCTTTTTCCTGAACAATACTATTATAGTATTTCCTCTAGAAATAGCTTTTTGTATTTGGCACACTTTTTGCAATACATGTAATTGAAGGTTGAAGGAGAAAAAAATGAAAAAATATTTAATTATCTTTTTTGTGCTTATGTTTATGGTTACGGGCCTGGCATTTTCAGATATCGTCTCATTCCGCGTAGGATATTTTATCCCTCGGGCTCAAAGCGACCTGTGGGACATTGAATTTGAAAATATGGACTTTTCAAAATCAACTTTTCAAAACTCCAGCTTCAGTTTTGCCTATGAATATTTCCTTACTAATGAAATCAGTTTTCAGTTTAGTGTAGACGGATACAATAAGAAAAAAGTCGGCACATATCTTGATTATGTAGGATACAGTGACTTGGACGGAGACTGGGCCTACCCTGATATATATGAAGGAGATTTCTATCCAAGCCATGTATTTTCTGTATCCAACACTCCTGTACAGGTGTCTTTTAAACTAACCCCTATGGGAAGAAGCGGCAAGATCATTCCCTATGTAGGAGGCGGAGCAGGAATGTATATCTGGACAGTTACAATGCAGGGAGATATGATCGATTTCGCAGACGAATGGTGGGATACTGTTGAACAGGTGGATATTTATCCGATATATTCTGTTGACGCTAGAGAAGAAAGTAAAATTTCTTTTGGATTCCATGCTTTCGCCGGATTTATGGTTCCTCTAGCCAATCGCATCAGTATTGAAGCACAATTTAAATTCAATAATTGTAAGGGCAGTTTTTCAGCAGACCAAGGATTCGAAGGTTTCGAACCTTTCGATCTAGGCGGATATCAGGTTTCTATCGGACTAAATTACTGGTTCTAAGAACTTAATAGGAATCATATGAAATAATCTCTGCTAGAGGCTTCCTCCCCCGGTCACGTGGTTCTTCATCCGGATAACCCAAGGGAGTTAAAGCCAGCACCTTTACCTTATCCGGAACATTCAGAATCGGCTTAACTTTCTCTTCTTCAAAAGCTCCTATCCAGCAGGTTCCCAGGCCCTCTTGCTGAGCTTGCAGCATAAGGTGGTCCAGAGCACAGGTCACATCAATTGACCAGGACTGCATATAATTCCCCTGGTTTTGATAACTTTTTTCAGGATAAGCACAGGCAACAATAACAACAGCCGCCTGTGCTATAAATTTCTGCCTCCTGGAAGCCTCAGCCAGTCTTTCTTTTAAAGCTTGGTCTTTGACTATAATAAATTTCCATGGTTGCAAATTCTTACCTGAGGGAGCCCGGCGAGCAGCTTCCATCACCCGAAAGAGCACATCTTCAGGAATAGGAATCTGTTTATATTTGCGGGTGCTACGGCGGGCTTTTATAATATCCAGAATACTCATTAACTTGAACTATTCATAAAAAATGTCGATATGTATTATATATCTTTTAATCAATATTTTATCCTAATTCCTGCGGATAAACAATCAATCAGTTCATTTTCGATAAAATTTTTATTAATAATCGACATTTTTTACTCTACGAGCGAGCCGATCTTACTACAGCTACTTTGTTGCAGCGGATTCGCGGTGAAGGACCACAGCTTCATCCCCTGCGCCTCGTATCTGCAGCAACCGCGACTCGTGAATAATCCAAGTTCTCCATATACTATTTTCTATTTACCGGGTTTTAGGAATTTTATAGGCTTATAACCCATACTTATTCATTATATTATAATACTTCTCAGCCTCAATGTTTTTGTTACGCTTTTCAAAACCATTGATCAGGACCTTGCATTTTTTAGCCATCTCCTGCTTGACCTGCTGCTTCTGCTGCGAGGTTAGGTCCAGGCAGAGAGCCTTTTCCATAGCTGCCACTCTAAACCTGTCCATACCCCAATATTTTTTAGAGAGCTGATCTATGTGGCCACCCCGCTTGACAATAAGCGGTTCAGAAATAAAATGCATCTTATATCTTTGTGCTATTCTGATTCCCAGGTCATAATCTTCACAGACTGGCAGCTTTTCATCAAAAATGCCGATTTTTTCAAAAAGTTCCCGGCGGAATAAAGCTGAAGAAAGGCTTAATAGGCAGAGGGAGAGGATTTTATCAAATATCCACCCGGAATATTTGCGGTGTTTCTTTCTGGGATTTACAAAAATCCCATTACGAATCCAGATTTCTTCCGTACAGCAGATCATAGCCTCGGGATTGTCAAACATAAAAGCCATTTGAGCGGAAAGCTTCTCTTTTTTCCAAAGGTCATCTGAGTCAAGAAAGGCAACAAATTCACCTTTTGTTAATTCCAGGCCCCTGTTCCGGGCCGAGCTAACTCCCTTGTTTTTTTGAAAAGAATATTTAACCTTTTCCCCAAAAGAACCAACTACATCTTTAGTATTATCTATTGAACCATCATCTACTATGAGAAATTCGTAAATGCCAGGGAAAGGATTTTCAGAGAAATAATCCTGCTCCAGAACTGATTGGATTGCCTCCCGAAGATACTCGGCCCGATTAAAGGTAGGAATAATTATGCTTATCATTTTTTATGCATAATTCAGGCTAGTTCGTTCTTATGATCGGGATTTTTTTCTGCACTTCAAAAGGAAATGTTATTTGTCCCCATACTGTCCTGAGTTCCAGTTTTCCCGCGAAATTACAGTTTATAGACCCCTGTTGGAGAATTGCGTATACATCCCTGCCTACATCAAAAAAATTTAACAATAGAGAGATCATAATCTCCTTCTCACAACTCTCTCCGATCTCTATATCTTCTGTGATCCTGCCTGCTTTAACGAGATGTCCCCCGAACTTTATTTCATAACTTCCATCATCAGCCCAAAGCTCAAATCCGTTTGGATTTCTTATTTGTGCAATAAAATCCAGGTCAGCGCCACCAATGGTCAAAGTCTTAGATTTTAAAGCCTTCAATTCTATTTCCGGAACTTTATAAATCGGAAACTCGCCCGTAAAAGCAAATGACAACTGGCTTTTATCTCTTCTTCCATCAGAAAAAGCCATTTCTCCCATAATATAGCACTGAACTATTTTATTTTGTTTTAATCCTATTACAGCATTGAAGAGAAGATCATAGGTGATCTTCACAGGCAGAGCAATAAGGGTGTTGTTTAAAGCTTCAATCTTAAGTCCTTGCTCAAGGGGAGCCTGGAGGCGGATATACTCTTTTTGCTCTACAATAAATCTGTAACTGTATCCGGAGAGGTAATATGTCTTAGAAGATGAATTAGTAATATCTAGATAAAAAACTAAAGTAAGTCCATCCTGGCTTAACTCCTGAACCTGTTTTTCTCTCAGGGAAATATTTATATCATCATTAAGTTTTGAGAAGAGAACAGAATTAGAAACAATAAACAAAGCCATAAAGAATAGACATACTCTCTTGATCATATCTTTCCTCTCTATCAAATTTAAATACCAAGGATACAATAATACATCATGAATTTCCAGGATTTCCGAAACGAGCATAAGCCACGCCTGAATTTCAATTTTTATGAATAGTTCAGGTCAATTGTATTCCTGAAGGATTCAGTGTAAAATATTGAATATAAAATGGATAAACTTGTTATTGATTTCCCGGAAAAAGAATTATTTATCCGTCTCTTTGGTAAAGAAATATATGCAGTTGGTGGTTGTGTCCGGGATAAAATAATGAATAGGATAACCTCAGAATTCGACCTGCTTATAACTCATAACACAGCCCAGGAAATAATCAACAAATTAAAGCCCTATGGCAGAGTCGATCTAGTCGGAAAGAGTTTTGGAGTTATAAAATTTACTAAAGCCGATCATACCTATGATATAGCCCTTCCCAGGCAAGATAAACCAAAAAAAGAAAAACCAAAGGCTCACAAAGATTTTATTATTGAGGCAGATCCTGACATGCCGGTTGAAGCCGACCTTAAAAGAAGAGATTTCAGTTGCAACAGCATGGCCGTACACCTCGAAGACGGAACTGTTCTTGATCCATTTAACGGAAAAGAAGATATCAACTTAAAAAAAATCCGACTTACGAATCCAAAGTCTTTTCCTGATGATCCACTGCGCATCATCCGGGCTGCCCGTTTTGCCTCAGTACTGGGCTTTTCTCTTGAACAGAAGATATATTCATCTGCAAAAAAGGTCGATCTTACAGGCCTGAGTATGGAACGAGTCAATGAAGAGCTGTTTAAGATCCTTTTGGACTCAAGCCAACCTTCATGCGGGCTGGAAGAATTATTTACACTTGATGCCCTGCGTCAGCTTTTTCCTGAGCTTTATGCCCTTACCCTCTCTATCCAGGATTCGAAGTTTCATCCGGAAAAAGATAAATACGGTCACAACAGTGTCTGGCAGCATACAAAGATCACAGTCGACCAGGCAAAACGACTGACAAATAAATCAGATCTATCCCGGCAAGAAAAACTTGTGCTTCTCTTAGCCGCCCTTTTCCATGACATAGGCAAACCAGCAACCGCTAATTGGGAATTTAAAAAAGGCAGGATGGTGATCACCAATAACCGTCATGATATTACAGGTGAAAAGATAACAAAGAAGGTTTTCGACCGGTTAAAGATCTTTTCTTGGGAAGGATATGATATAAGGAAAACTGTTTTATCACTTATCCAGTGCCACCACCGGGCTTCAGAACTCTGGCAAAACCGTAAGATTGTCACAAAAAAGGCCTTTAATAGGCTTGCCGTAGATGTATCAGGAGAAATTACCCTAATTGTCTATCTCGACGCAGCTGACCGGGCTGGCAGAAACGAAACTCCAGTATACGATTTGGATAAAATGAGCCAATGGATTATTAATAAGTTTAAATCTTTAAATGTCTCTAAAAAAACTATTACACCAATAATCATGGGACGAGACCTAATGAAACTCGGTATTCAACCCGGCCCTGAAATGGGAAAATTGCTAAAACAACTATATCAGCTTCAGCTTGATACTGATTTTGTTACCAAAAAAGACGGTTTGATAATTGCAAAAAAGTTTATAACTAAGGAGAAAGAATGAATGTCAAAAAAACATATCTTAATCCCGACTCTAATAATTAGCTTATTGATTCTGGCAAATTGTGCTGCCCGGATAAAACCTGTTGCGGAACCCATTAATACATATACTGAGCCGGCCATAGAGGAGCCTCCCCCCATAGAAAATAAAATTATTCAAAAAACAGTTATTGCCAAACCGCTTATTCCAATAGAAGAAAAAAAGGAGGACGTACAAGACCCGGAAAAAGTAATGGAAGAAGCTATGAACACCTATCTAGCGGCGCGTATTGCTTGGGATCAAGGTGACCTTGATTCTGCAATAACAGCTTTGGATGAAGCATATAATCTCATTCTACAAATAGCAATTCCGCCAGATTCCCCCCTTATCCAGGAGAAAAATGACCTCAGATTGTTAATTGCCCAAAGGATACAAGAAGTTTATGCTTCCAGGGCTACTGCCATCGGAGAAAACCATCAAACAATCCCTCTTGTTGAAAATAAATATGTTCTTAGAGAAATTAAAAGCTTTCAAACAACAGAAAAAAAATCTTTTCTGGAAGGATATAAACGTTCCGGCCGATATCGGCAAATAATCCTGGAAAAACTGCGCAAAGAAGGATTGCCTGAAGAGCTATCCTGGATGCCTATGATAGAAAGCTGGTTTAAAATCAGAGCCTATTCTCGAGCAAGAGCCTTAGGTCTTTGGCAGTTCATTGCATCCACAGGTTATCGTTATGGTCTAAAACGAGATCGCTGGATCGATGAACGAATGGACCCGGAGAAAGCTACCCAGGCCGCTGTAAAATATCTTAAAGAGCTCCATTCCTGGTTCGGAGACTGGACAACAGCACTTGCCGCTTATAATTGCGGGGAATTTCGCGTCAGACGAATCATAAAAGCTCAACGAATTAACTACTTGGATAACTTCTGGGATCTCTATCCTATGCTTCCCCGTGAAACCTCACGTTTCGTCCCTCGATTTATAGCAACACTTCTCATCATAAATGATCCAATTAAATATGAAATGGATCTCTCCTCCCTTGATCCCCCCATTCAATATGATTCTATTGAAGTTAACCGACCTATTAAACTTGCAAGCTTTTCAAATAAATTAGGATTCCCTGATGATAAAATTGCTGATTTAAATCCAGAACTTAGGCATAAATCCACACCTGATCATAACTACAACCTTAAAGTACCATACAACTATCGAGAGGAAGCTGCTGCTGTAGTAAACTCCCTTTCCCGATGGATTCCTCCAGAAGCTACTTATGTTATTCATTATGTCAGACAAGGCGAGACAGTGTCGCAAATAGCAAGCCGATACAGGACCTCAATATCGTCTATTGCCAGACTTAACCGCCTTAGCAGGAATTACCTCATCCGGCCCGGTCAAAATCTTAAGGTTCCCTCCCAAGGAGGAAGGAGCTACTCCTCTTCAAGTTCACTAGATTTGACAAAAGAAGGAAATAAATTGGTATATAAGGTCAAGAGAGGAGATTCTCTTTATCTCATTGCTAATGCTTTTAGGACTACAATTCAGAAAATAAAATCTTTAAACCGCCTTAAAAGTAATAACCTTGCGATAGGTCAGAAATTGATAATCCAAAACGGAACACCTGAAGGCTCTTCTTTTTATATTGTAAAATCAGGTGACTCTCCCTATTTGATAGCAAATAAATATGGAATGAATCTTAATGTATTACTTAAGCTGAACGGGCTTTCCTCAAAATCAAAAATCTATCCTGGCCAAAAACTCTTAATTACAGCTGATAAATAAAACATGACCCCGTTTTTTTATTTTTTGCGGGCAGCAGATGCTTTTGCTTTTGCGGACAATTTTTCTTTCTTCTTAGATTTTTTCTTATACTCACTCCCGACAAGCTCGATGATAGCTAATTGTGCTCCATCACCTGCACGCAGGCCGGTTTTTATTATCCGGGTATATCCGCCGGGCCTTTCTGTAAAACGAGGGCCGATATCCTCGAAGAGTTTTTTAACAACATCTTTTTTATAGACAAACCGTAAGGCCTTACGCCTCGTGTGAAGAGAATTTTTTTTTGCTAATGTAATCATTTTTTCTGCTACAGGTCTTACTGCTTTAGCTTTTGCAAGGGTAGTATTGATCCGCTCCTTTTCCAGGAAAGATGTGACTAGACTACGCAATAGTGCTTTTCGCTGAGCTGAATTCCGCCCTAGCTTTTTATTTGCAAGTCTATGTCTCATTCTTCAGCTCCTTCCTCTTTTTCCTCTTCCTCACTATTTCTTTCTATTTCCTCAAGTAATTGAGGGTGCAGCTTTACATTTAGACCCAACTTCAATCCCTGAAGAGTGTCTTTGATCTCTGCTAAAGATTTTCGCCCAAAATTTTTCGTCTTTAAAAGTTCATCTTCCGTCTTTTGCACCAGATAATAGATCTTTTCAATTCCGCCAGCTCTAAGACAGTTATTAGATCTGACTGAAAGTTCAAGATGATCAATAGATTTAGATAAAATATCTTTTTGAGATATATAAGGAATTTCCTCTTCCTTATCAGGCGGCTCCCGCAATAGAGGTTCATCAACGATGTTCAAGAAAATGGCTAAATGGTCTCTTAATATCTTAGATCCATGTCCAATCGCATCCTGAGGATTGATAGCCCCTGTTGTCCAAACCTCCAGTATAAGTTTTTCGTAATCTATTTTTTTCCCTACTCTAGCTGACTCGACCTTATAATTAACCTTTACAATCGGAGAGTGGGAAGAATCTAAGGGGAGATAATCAACACTGAGGTCCGCATTATCATTTTGGTCAGCAGTAATATATCCTCTATTATTGATCACTATCATTTCTATATCCAACACCCCATCCTTATCAAGGGAGGCAATATGGACATCGGTATCAAGTATTTCTATATCAGAATCATGAACAATATCAGCAGCTTTAGCATCCCCAGGGCCTTTCATCTTAAGGGTCATGATTTTCGGTTGATTCCCACTAAGTTTTAGCGGTAAGCTTTTTAAATTCAAGATAATATCAGTTACATCCTCTACTGCTCCTGGTATAGAAGAGAATTCATGTAAAACACCTTGAATGCATACATTAGTAATAGCAGCTCCCCTTATAGAGGATAGCAAAACTCTTCTTAGTGAATTGCCTATAGTAACCCCATATCCTCTTTCAAATGGTTGAGCAGTAAATCTACCGTATGTTTCGGTCAATGTTTCATAATCACACTCTAGATGTCTAGGTCTCTGAAATCCTGTATATGTCATAATTCCTCCTCTTCTGATACTGTTTAAATCAATACCTTATACTTTTGAATAAAGCTCGACTATTAGATGTTCTTCCACAGGAATCGTTACATCCTCGCGTGTGGGATAAGAAAGGACTTTGGAATTTTTCTCATCAAAATTAACTTCCAACCAAGAGGGAATCTTTTTCTTTTTGTTTGATTCAACAATAGCACTCAGCTCCTCATGATTATCCGATTTCTTACTGAGAGAAATAACATCTTCTTTATCAATTAACATGGAAGGGATGGTTGCTTTATTTCCATTTATACAAAAATGGCCATGCGTTATCAACTGACGAGCATGAAAACGTGAATGGGCAAAACCTATTATATATACAACATTATCTAATCTTCTCTCCAACATGGAAAGTAGGATCTCCCCAGTGACACCTTTCTTCCTATCGGCTCTTTTGAAAAATAGCAGGAATTGTTTTTCTGTCATGCCATAATATCTTTTTATTTTTTGCTTTTCTCTTAGCTGAATC
The DNA here is from genome assembly GCA_965603705.1 of uncultured bacterium. GTDB lineage: Bacteria > Acidobacteriota > Aminicenantia > Aminicenantales > Aminicenantaceae > JAUVXM01. Next base: position 9,835 of record CBFDDY010000069.1, read on the forward strand.
CCATACCCTAAGATTCTTCTTCGCCTGCGTCC
>CBFDDY010000070.1:0-9835 GCA_965603705.1 uncultured bacterium
CATGGATACTTGTAAATCCCGCAGAAAGCCATCCGGAACAACGCGGGCATGGTTCTATGATTTTCCGATATCTTTTTTTATCTAATGAAATTCTGGTGTGGCTAAGCTCGGTTTAGCGGATTTAAGCTGGGTTGGTATGTCTCCGTCCTCACTCCACCCATCCCCCAGTGGGTCCCTTACGTTGCGGGCGGAGAGATGCCAACCCAGCTCCCCATTTGCATGAAGCATATATAAGCCAAACCTGAATTTCACCCTCCTATTTACTATTTCCCATTTACTATGTATTATTGTTGAGATAAACATGAAAATTCTAAAAAAAATTTTCGCTCTATTTGTAGTACTTTCAATTCTCCCGTTTTGCTCAATTGAAAAGAAATCTGACATTTATACCGTGGGAATATTTCAGGTCAATGCTTCCCCTACCTTAAACGAAGTTCGCCGGGGATTTATCCAGGCTCTGGAAGACAGTAACTATAAGGATGGAGAAAATATCAGGATCCTGGCAAAAAACGGGAAGGGAGATGTTTCAGAAATCCAGAGAATAGCTATGGAATTTATAAGCGGGCAAGTCGATATGATTGTTCCTTTGTCAACTCCATGTTTGCAGGCTGCTTTACATGCTACCAGGAAAATACCGATCGTATTTTCTTCTGTGGCAAATCCTTACCTGGCTGGAGCCGGAGTTTCGGCTGAAGATCATCTGAGCAATGTTTCTGGAGTTTCTTCTGAAGGCCCTATTAAACAAGCTCTTAATACAATTAAGGAAATGATCCCTGAAGCTAAAAGGATCGGGACGCTCTGGACTCCCTCTGAATTGAATTCAAACTACTATTTAGAACTTGCCAGAGAAGGAGCGGAGGAACTGGGGATGGATATTGTGGCTGTTCCTGTTGCCAAATCGAGTGAAGTTCTTCTGTCTGCTCAAGTTCTCATAAATAAGAAAATTGATGTAATTTATCAGATATCGGACAATACCATCAATGCTTCATTTGAGGCTCTGGGAATGGTCGCAACTGAAAATGCAATTCCTTTATTTGGTGGTTTTCTCCAATCTACTGAACTTGGTGCCTGCGCTGCTGTAGGCTGGGATTTTTTTAATATGGGATATAAAGCTGGTAAGATCGCGCTTAAGGTAAAAGAGGGGATAAGCCCGAAAAATATTCCTTTTCAGAATATGAGTAATGTCAAACTTTATATCAATTTAGAAGTGGCCAAGAAACAGGGAGTTAACTTTTCTGAAGAGATTCTTAAAAGAGCAGACAAGCTAATTAGCAAATAAATAATCAGATATCCGCTATTATGCTCTGTCCTTTGCCGAGGGGGACAGCTTTTTGAATTGCCTGATGAGTAAGCCGGCCGGCAAGCTTACAGGCCTGAAGAAGGCTTTCCCCATTTACGAGATAGCAGAGTATACTGGAAGACAGAAAACAACCAGTTCCGTGGACAGCTTTATTGAGCCTTGTATTTTCCATAAAATGATATTCATGCCCGTTGTAGAACAGGTCTATTGTCTGCCTGGAAAGATGTCTGCCTTTTATCAAGCAGGGAATATGATAGGTTTGGAAAATATATTTAGCAGCTGCCTGCATATCCAGCTTATCACTGATCTTTTTTCCGCATATAAACGCTGTTTCATCAAGGTTCGGAGTTAAAATTGAGGCTTTTCCCTTTAATACCGAGAGATAGTCAGAAATTGCATCGTTCTCCAAGAGCCAGGTCCCGGAACTGGATTTAAAGACCGGATCTATAACGATGGGCATACCTTTATTCTGAGACAGGATTTTATCTATTACCGGGATAGCTTCTTTGCAGCCGAGCATCCCGATTTTAATCCCGGAGAAGTCAATATCATCTCTAACCGTCCGGTACTGGTTTAAAATAAAGTCGTGAGAAAGACATTTTATTTTATTGATCTTTTGAGTATTTTGCACTGTGACAGAAGTCAATATTCCAATTCCATAATAACCAAGCGAATGGAAAACTTTAAGGTCAAGTGAGCTGCCGGCCCCGGCTGTAGGGTCATAGCCTGCCACAGAAATTAGGTTTTTTTTCATTTTATAAATAATGTCTAGATTAATGATACTTAGAAAATGGGAAATAGTAAATAGGAGGGTGAGATTCAGGTGTGGCTTATGTTTGCTTCATGCAAATGGGGAGCTGGGTAGGTATGTCTCCGTCCTCACTCCACCCATCCCCCAGTGGGTCCCTTACGTTGCGGGCGGAGAGATACCTACCCAGCTTAAATCCGCTAAAACCAAAACCAAGTGTGCCCACACCAGAATTTCATTAGATAAAAAAAGATATCGGAAAATCATAGAACCATGCCCGCGTTGTTCCGGATGGCTTTCTCCGGGATTTGCCAGTATCCATGCCAGCTATTAAATATGAAAAGGATTACTCCAGAGTGTGAGAGGGATGATCACCATTTTAAGGAAGCAAAGCTAAATCCGAATTTCATTTTTTATGAATAGTTCAGGTTAATTGAAATTATGCAAATTGATAAGTTTGAAATTTTTAAAATTTATGATAATATTATTATAATAATTGATAATGATTGGCGCAAAAATAATTGTCAGCGGTCGTGTCCAGGGTGTATGTTTCCGGGATTATACTCAGAGATGGGCATCTTCCCTTGGATTAACCGGGTGGGTAAAAAACAGGAGTGATGGGAGAGTCGAGGCTTTTGTAAATGGAGATGAGGATAATATCAGAAAATTAATTAAAGAAATAAAAGAAGGCCCCTCAATGGCACAGGTAGATAACACTGATATAGAGTGGAGTGATTACAAAGAGGAGTTCAGTGATTTTAAGATTACCTGGTAAAAGGATAATTTTGGCACTGACTGCTTTAGGAGAGAAAAATGCTTAAAATAAAAAAAGACCAGCAAAACGAGATTGAGGTTTTTGAGGGAGTAAAACGCTGTGCTCTTGCCTGTGGTAAAGATATATTAATGGCAAAGTTTGTATATAAGAAAGGAGCTATAGTACCTCCTCATCAGCATTCCTATGAGCAGGTAACTACAGTTTTAAAAGGCAAACAGATAATAACAATAAAAATGAACGAAAAAAAAGAGGAGTTTATGGTTGAGGCTGGGGAATCTTATATAGTTCCTGCTAGTTTTGAACATGAGCAGGAGAGCATCACAGAGTGTATTACTATTGATGCCTGGAGTCTTGCTCCCTAACATTTCACCTTTCATGGTTTTTCCATGACTTGTGAATAGTCCAGGTTAATTTTTATTTTGCAGGAATTTTTGCCGGCAGGTTTCTGAGCAGAAAAAATATTCATGCCCATTCCGGATTTCTTTTATAGCGTCTTCTTCAGGTAAATAGGTATTGCAAATTTTATCGTGTACCATTTTTCCTGAAATCTTTTGTTTTGGCTGAGAAGAACTGCTGTGTTTGTTAAGAGAAGAAAAAAAACGGATGATTTTATAAATAACATAAAAAAGCAAAGCATAAAAAAATATTTTAAAAGAACCCATACTTAAAATGTAGATGATTTTATCATTTAAGTCAATTGACATGGCTAAAATTTCCTAAAAAAACACAATTTTATGCTGAGGACACGGATTAAAGCGATAAAACATTAGACACAGATCTTCGCGGATAAGACAAATAAGCTTTTTCTTTCTGGCTTGCAGCCGAAAATAAAAAGCTCTTTTCAGATTTGGGCAAAGTCCAAAAAGTTAACCTTTTACCTTTCTGGCGAGCCGAGATGAAATTCAGTCTCGCTATTTACTATTTTCCCTGTACTTAGTATTATTTATATTGGCATTATATTAAGAATTTTAAGCTGAAAAGTTGGAAAAAGGAGGCCTAATGGATTTTTTATTGACTGATGAACAGAAAATACTAAAAGAATCGATTAAAAAATTTGCTCAAAAAGAGATTCAACCTTTAGTAAAAGAAAGTGATAAAAAAGGGGAATGGCCGGAGGAGTTAACCAAGAAATTAGGGGAAATGGGATTATTAGGAATTGTTATGCCACCTGAATATTCCGGAGCAGGGTATTCTAATCTGGATTATGTTATCATTCTGGAAGAGCTTTCCAAAGTAGATCCCTCTGTCGGATTGGTTGTAGCCGCGCATAACTCATTATGCTCTAATCATATTAATCTTTACGGCTCGCAAGAACAAAAAAAGAAATATTTAACCAGACTTGCTTTAGGCAAAACTCTGGGAGCATGGGGGCTCACCGAAGCCGGAGCAGGCTCGGATGCGGCTGCCTTGAAAACCAGGGCGGTCAAAAAAGGTGACACTTGGGTTCTTAATGGCTCTAAACTGTTTATTACAAATGGTTCTCTGGCTGAAATATTGGTCATTATGGCTATGACAGACCCTGAAAAAGGCAGAAAAGGAATATCTGCTTTTATCGTTGAAAAAGGAACCGAGGGTTTTATGCTGGGGAAAAAAGAAGAAAAACTTGGAATCAGGGCAGCTGACACGGCTGAGTTGATTTTTGAGGATATGAAACTCCCGGCTGAAAATTTAATCGGAGAGGAGGGAAAAGGATACCGCCAGGCTATGGGGATTCTTGATGGGGGAAGGGTAAGCATAGCTGCTTTTGCCTTAGGGATTGCTGCAGGTGCTTTGGATGCAGCTTTGGAATATTCCAAAGAAAGGGAACAGTTTGATCAACCTATTTCCAATTTTCAGGCTATTCAGTGGATGCTGGCAGACGGATATACTGAACTTGACGCTGCCCGCTTATTGACTTATCGGGCTGCATTTCTTGAAGATAAAGGAAAAAGAGTGCCCAGAGAGTCAGCTATGGCTAAACTTTATGCCAGTGAACTTGCGGTTAGGGCTTCTTCTGATGCAGTCCAGATACTTGGAGGTTATGGGTTCAGCAAAGAATTCCCTGTTGAGAAGTTTTACCGGGATTCCAAACTAGCAACTATTGGGGAAGGGACCTCAGAAATACAGAGGTGGATAATTGCCCAGCAAGTATTGAAATCTTAAGTTTTTGGGCTTTAAACTAATTCTCGAAACCATGAATCTTGCAGAAGAGATAATAAAAGGAAATCATCGAGCAGTTGCCAAGGCTATTTCCCTGGTAGAAAATAATAACAAAGAATCCTCCGAAATAATTAAACAGATCTTTCCATATACGGGAAAATCAATAGTCATAGGAGTCACAGGTGCCCCTGGCTCAGGTAAAAGTACGCTTGTAAACCAGCTTATAAGTGCATTCAGAAATGACCATAAAAGTATTGGCGTTATTGCGGTAGATCCTTCAAGCCCTTTTAGTGGCGGGGCTGTTCTGGGTGACAGAATTAGAATGATAGGGCATAGTACAGATCCGGCTGTTTTTATCCGAAGTATGGCAACCCGGGGTTATTTAGGGGGAGTGGCCCGAACCACTGGATTAGCTGTTTTTATTCTGGAAGCGGCTGGATCGGATATAATCCTGGTCGAAACTGTAGGGGCAGGTCAGGATGAAGTAGAGGTTGTAAAACTTGCCGACCTAGTCCTGGTTGTCCTTACTCCCGGAGCTGGAGATGATATCCAAAATTTTAAAGCCGGAATTATGGAGATCGCTGATGTTTTTGTGCTTAATAAGGCTGATTCACCTGAATGCGATAGCATGGAACTGCAGCTAAAGGCCATGCTTATGCTAGGGATTGATGAAGGGAAAGTACCGCCTGTATGTAAAACAATTGCGACAACCGGGACCGGGATCAAGCACCTTAAAAAAGAAATTTCAGATTATATCAGCCCGGAAAAAAATTTATTAAAAGAGTCCCGGAAAAAAAAGCTTATATCCCGGATGCTTAAGGATATGGTCAATACAATTCTTTTTCAAAAGCCCCTGGCATCTTTTCCAAAAAAGAAGTTTGAAGAATATATAGAAAAAATCTATAAGCGGGAATTGGATCCTTATACCGCTGCTGAAAAAATAGTAGAAAATATAGGGAGAAAAGGGCATGAGCAACAAAATTGACCATATTGCCGTTGCAGTTAAAGACCTGAAAAAGAGCATAGAACAATGGAAAAGCTGTTTTAAGATCAAAGAGTGCATGATTGAAGAAATAGAAGAAAGGGGAGTCAAACTTGCTCAATTAAAAATGGGGGAAGGAGCTTCAATAGAGCTTGTTACTCCTCTGGGAGAAAAATCAACCCTTAGAAATTTCCTTAAAAACAAGGGAGAAGGAATCCATCACATATGTTTTAAAGTCCAGGATATTGATAAAACAGTAATAGAACTCAAGAAACAGGGGGTTAGGTTTGTCAGCGAAGAGCCGGTTATGGGTGCAAGCGGTAGCCGGATAATTTTTATTCATCCAGACAATCTCAGTGGGGTGCTTATTGAGCTGAAAGGTTAAAATTTAAATCGTATCCCGAATTTAATAGAAAAATTACTGAAATCAATTTCTCCCTGCCGGATATCAGTGATAGATGGATCATCCGGTCTATCAGTATGCCCTGCCAGGGTAGAATAATTATTACCTATACCAAAAGGGTCACTGCTGTAATAATATAGGGTTGCTTTTCCCGATTCTTGGAATTCATCTGGACCGAGAAGTCCTGTATAGGAATTGGAGCCTTTGAATCCGTCGGCTTTAGACCAGGTCTTTTCTGCTTCTACAACTACCGCTATATTTTTAATAATGTCAAACTCAGCGCCAAAGGAAGTATAAAATCCTAATGCTTCGGAGGAATATTTATTTTCTTTTTCATACCAGTATGAATACTCTTTGCCGAAAGATGATTTGGAATAGTTATAATTGTTCCAGCTTTGATATTGAATGAAAGCTATATGCCTTCCTATACCGGCAAAGATTTTTGTTCTTGGGAAAAATGGTAGAGCATAGGCATAGCTGAATCCTATTTTTAAAGGAAATGCAGATACTTTATTTTTAATAAACTGTGATTCTGTTTGGGTGCTATCAGTATTCTGGAAGGAAATGCTTCCTTCCTGAATATCAGCAAAACTATTACATAAACCCATGTTAAGAGCTAATCCTTCAAAAACAGGGATGCGCAGCTCTACCTCATAGCTTGACCCGTAGCTGAGCGGGATAAACTCTCCTTCAAGCGCTCCTCCTACTAGTTGTTTCCAATCATTCCAGAGAGAGTTATAAGAATTGATCCAGGAGTTGATATCGCCCTCGCCAATAGAGTTGCTGTTAAAGCTTAACTTGATACTGAGATGCTCAGCCCGGCTCAGGGGGGATGTGAATAAAAAGATGATTATAGTAAATAGAATTATAGTTACTTTATTTTTCATCATTAGGCATTGTTCCATAAATTGGAAAATTATTCTAGCCTAATTTTTAACTTGATAAAATTAAACCATTATGTTAACTTGTTAGCGAACAGAAGAACATCATTAATATGGGGAAAAATAAAACATTTGGGGATTACATAAAAATCCTGAGAATAACAAGAGATATTGGGCAAAGAGAACTGTCGAGATTTCTAGAGGTTTCCCCTTCATATATAAACGATATTGAAAACAATAAAAGACCTGCCCCAAGAACAGAAATAATTAAAAAAATTGCAGACATTTTAGAAGCCAATTTGGAGTATTTATATGATCTTGCCGGGAAAGCAAAAAATAGCATCCCTCCGGATGTTCCGGATATTATCAAAAAAAACAATGAAATTTCACCGCTGATAAGAACCATAAATAGATACAGATTATCCGGGAAACAAATAAAAGAGATTAAGAGAAAAATTGAGGAGGAAAATATGAAAGCCATCATTATTGCAGCAGGAATGGGAAATAGACTGAAACCTTTAGTAGAAGCTATACCAAAATGTTTATTGAAATTCGGGAAGAAATCGCTACTCCAACGACAGATTGATTCATATAGGGCAAACAAGATAAACGATTTTGTCATAATTAAAGGTTTTCAAAAAGAAAAAATAAACCTTCCAGGTATTAAATATTATGTCAATGATAATTATCAGAATAATAATATTTTATCTTCACTTTTCTACGCAGAAAAAGAGATTGAAGGAGAAGTGATTATTTCTTATTCAGACATCCTTTTTGAAAATCAGGTTGTCGAGAGGCTTCTTGAATCGAAAAAGGATATTTCGATAGTAGTAGATATAGATTGGCGAGCATATTATGAAGGACGTAATGACCATCCGATCGAAGAGGCTGAAAATGTCATTTTTGATGCTAATAATAATGTTGTAGAAATCGGGAAAATATTAACGCAAAAATATGATGTTCATGGCGAATTTATTGGCATGATAAAACTAACATCCAGGGGCTCAGAAATTGTTAAAAAACACTTTAATAATGCTAAAAAACTTTTTTTAGGGAAACCTTTTCAGAGGGCTTCTGTCTTTGAAAAAGCATATTTAACAGACATTATCCAAGAAATGGTTGATTTGGGCGTTCCTGTCCACTGCGTGATTATTAAACGGGGCTGGAAAGAGATTGATACCATAGAAGATTACCAAAAGGCTCTTAAAGAATTTAAAGATTAAAGAAGGACTTAATATGACTAATATGAAACAAGAATATTTTTGGAAAATTAGATCAAAAAAATACAATGATCTTAAGTGGGTACATGAACGAGCACCAGAGGTTAAGGAAGACTATATAAAAATATTCAAGCTGAAAGAAAAACGGTTAACGTTTACAGAATAGAGTCTTTTAAGCCTTATGAAAAACTCAGGATTTAAGAATACTAAAGTCTCTGTTTATATAATGAAAAACTTCAGTGTTAATGATTGGCTTAAGAACAGCGGTTTACCAATAGACAAACAAGATAGAATATATGAGATGTATGTAAATGGATCTGAAATCTTCAAGAAAGCTTATAAAATGAAAAATTTAAACGATGACTGCCTAATTGACATAAAAAATCTTATCCTTGTTGGAAAAAAATGAAAATTGTAATAATAAACGATTTCACAGTTTACAAGGAGTCAACCATGAAAAAAAGAAACTTCCTCACAATCTTTACACTTTATTTTCTTCTGTTTACGGCATTTTCTTCTGTTAATGGAGAAACAGTAGAGACAAAATCTTCTATCTTTACAATCGGAGGGAGGCTGCAGACTCAATATCAATATGTGGATTCTGAACCATCAACAAATCGATTGATCCTTCGGAGAGCACGATTATCTTTCCAATCCGTACTGTCTGACTGGGCAAGCATAAAAATCCAGGTAGAAGCGGGAAAACAAAAGTTCACGCTTAAAGATGCCTATCTCAGCTTTAATCCAAAAGGAATCAGTCTTTTTATTGGACAAAAACATGTCCCCTTCTCACGTGAAGCATTAAACTCCTCAAAATACCTTCAAATGATTGAGAGAAGCCTTTCATCTGAATTTGCGCCTTTTCGGCAGTTGGGAGTTGGTATGCATGGTTTTGCAGTGGACAAAAAACTGGAATACTATGTAGGTATTTATAACGGAGCTGTTAACAGTAGCTCTGTGTCCAACTTTGCTAATAATAGACTGGGAAAGGTTAAAATTTATCACATAGATGCAGGGGCTAGTGAGGATAACAACAAATTCCTTTATGCCGGGAGAGTAGATTTTCATCCCTTTGGATATATGAAAATGAGTCAGTCTTACTTGGAAAAGCTGGAACACCCGCTTTTAGGTTTTGGTATTAACTTCTTTAGCTCTGATGATTCTCCGAGGGGGGGATATTATCCGGGTGCGTCCCCATTAAAGCAGGTAGTAGCATACGGAGGAGATACGGCTCTCAAATATAAAGGTTTTGCCGGAACGTTTGAGTTCATACATCGAAATTTGTCGTGGTGGGATTCGATGGATCAGGTGAGTGACGCGGCCCAAGACACATTTACTCTTCAGGGAGGGTATATGATAATCCCCAAAAAAGTTGAGGTGACCGCAC
>CBFDDY010000071.1:0-9638 GCA_965603705.1 uncultured bacterium
CATTGAAAAGAAAATAATAATAAAAACATCGCCATTTTTTTATGAATAGGTCAGGCTTAATGATCCATAATATAATTTGTAGGAGAAAATTCTATGTCAAGAAAAGCAAACATTCTTTTTATCCTGACTTTTTTTGCAGCTCTTTCGAGCTTTATACTCACCGTATCCTGTGGGCAAGCACGGGCATCACAGCTTAAGTTCGAAATATCCTTTTCTGCAGAAGCTCACCCTAAAGCCATCACAGGCCGGGTGTATGTTATGCTGACAAAAAATGAAAAATACGAACCCCGACTCCAAATCAGCACCCATGGGATTCCTTTCTTCGGCAAGGACATCACAAGCTTAAAGCCGGGGCAAACCGAAATTATCGATGAGAACGAATTCGGATATCCAGTAGAAAGTCTCCTTGACATTCCGGCCGGTGAATATTATGTGCAGAGTTTTGTCAATATTTACACCGAATTCAAGCGCTCTGACGGGCATACACTCTGGATGCACAACGATCAATGGGAGGGGCAGCGCTGGAATATCTCTCCGGGAAACCTCTACAGTGATGTGAAAAAGGTAAAGATAGACCCAGCCCAACCCAGTACTATAAGGTTGGACTGTGCAAACATTATCCCTCCTGTAGAAATTCCGCCGGATACAAAGTGGGTCAAACGCATCAAATTCCAGAGTAAGATGCTCTCGGAATTCTGGGGACAGCCTATTTATCTGGGAGCTACCCTACTTCTTCCTAAGGGATATGAAGAAAACACGGAAGTTTTCTACCCGGTTAATTATATTCAGGGACATTTCTCCCTGCGGGCTCCGAATGGATTCCGGAGCGAAGCTCCTCAGAAAGAAAATCGCTGGGGGATGATGGGTTATGAGTTCTATAAATACTGGATCTCGGAAAAATGTCCCAGAATGATCCTGGTTACTTTTCAACACCCATGCCCCTATTATGACGACTCTTATGCTGTCAATTCGCCCAATACCGGTCCTTACGGTGACTCCATCATGCAGGAACTTATCCCCTTTGTTGAGGAGCACTTCCGGATCATCCAAAAATCCTATGCCCGAGTGCTCTCCGGAGGCTCGACCGGAGGCTGGGAATCAATGGCTTTGCAGGTGTTCCATCCCGATTTTTTCGGGGGAACATGGTCTTCATGCCCAGATCCGCTCGATTTCAACTATTTCCAGTGTGTAAATATTTATAAAGATAAAAATGCCTATTACAAAGACTTTGGCTGGGTAAAAGTTCCTACTTCCAGTGATCGCACCCCGGCTGGAATCGTCCGGCTTACAAACCGGCAAAGGAATCATATGGAACTGGCCATGGGAACTAAAAACCGCTCCGGGGAGCAGATAGATATTTTTGAGGCTGTTTATGGGCCGATAGGATCTGACGGTTATGTCAAGCCGCTTTTTGACAAACGCACCGGAAAGATCGATCCGGAAGTCGCCGAGTACTGGAAGGAGCATTATGATATCCGCTCCTATCTGGAAAAAAACTGGTCCTGGTTAGGCCCCAAGTTAAAAGGAAAACTGCATATTTATATCGGAGATATGGACACTTTTTATTTGAACAATGCCGTGGTTTTGCTGGAAAAGTTCCTGGAAAGCACAAAGAATCCCTATTATGACGGCACCGTGGAGTATGCAGACCGGAAACCCCATTGCTGGGGCCCCAGGGGAGCCGAGCTATTCAAACTGCTTGAAAAACACATCACTGAAAATGCTCCTGCCGGAGAAGATACGAGCCTCTGGAAATATTGATAATAAAATTGTATCTATTCAGCTACAAAATGTAGTTGACATGAAACAAGTCTTTTCGTACATTAATAGTTGGGAAAAAGCAGTAATATTCGCCAACTTTTCTGGAGATATTATACGATCATCCGGAGAGTTCAATATGAAAAGCTTTAAAGAAGACCAGAAGCAGCTTCTCAGTACTCTTTCATATCTGAGAGAAAAATTAAAGATTCAGGAAGCAGCAGAAGCAGAAGTGCGTAAAAGTGAAGAAAAATTTAAAGCACTTGTTAAAACATCACCAGATGCAGTAACTGTTACTGATATTAGCGGAAAGATCACTGAGGTGTCCCAGCAAACTCTTAAACTCCACGGTTTTTCGCATGAAAAAGAACTTATTGGAAAAAAATTCTTTGACTTAATAGATCCTGAATCCAAAGCACAGGCAATTATTTACCTCCACAAAACTCTTAAGGAAGGTATTACACAAAACCTGGAATATACCCTTTTGAAAAAATATGGAAAAAGATTTACCGGAGAAATCAATACGTCTGTGATCAAGGATAGTTATGGGAATCCTGAAAAATTTATCGCAATCACAAGGGATATCACTGAGCGAAAAAAAGCAGACAGTCAATTAAAAAAATCAATCCGTGAAAAAGAATTGCTGCTCCAAGAAATCCACCACCGCGTAAAAAATAACCTGCAGATAATCTCAAGTCTGCTCGATATGAGCAGGTTACGGATAAATGATAAGAACGCCAATGACATAATCAATAATGCCTGCACCAAGATCCAGTCAATGGCTTTTATTCATTCTCAGCTGTATAAAAGTGAAAGATTCGACAGAATTGAAATGAGAACACACATCAAGGAGCTTGTTAGTTATCTTTCCGAAGTCTATGGCGGAAAAAAGAGGATTTCACCTTATATTGAAATCTCTGATGTATATCTTTCTCTCACTCAAGCGATTCCCTGTGCGCTCGTATTGAATGAGCTCATATCAAATGCCTTTAAACATGCTTTTAAAAACAACCGGGAGGGAATAATCGAAATATCTATGCTTGAGGGTAGCGGCAGGATAAATATCTATGTGCGGGATAACGGAGTAGGTATCAGTAATAATATTGATATCTACGACACAGGCAGCCTAGGGCTGAAACTAGTAAAAAACCTTGTCGAAAAACAACTAAAGGGAGTGATCAAAGTGAAACAAAATAAATATACTGAATTTTCTGTTGAGTTCCCGCTAATGGAAGAAGAGGCCAAGCATGAATAAAATACTGATTGTTGATGACGAGGCAACAATTACTACTCAACTGGAAGAGCGCTTGACTCACCTTGGGTATAATATAATCGGCACTGCTTCTTGTGGGAAAGAAGCTCTGGAGCTTGCTAGACAAAAAAGACCTGATATCATCCTGATGGATATTGTAATGCCGGGAGAGATCGATGGCATTGAAGCAGCCGCAACCATAAAAAAGGAACTGGATATTCCAGTTGTATTTCTGACCGCCTACGGAGATGATAAGCTGATAAAACGGGCTAAAATCGTCGAACCGCTTGGATATCTTTTAAAACCTTATCAGGGGAGTCAATTAAAAGCCGCCCTCGAAGTCGCATTATACAACAAAAACATAACTCAAAGGCTACAGAAGTCGGAAGTAGTGTGGCGCTCTCTGGCAAAAGACATCAATGAAGGACTGTTTCTTAGTGACGGGTTGGGGAAGATATTTTTCTGGAATAAAGGCGCGGAAAGAATTTTTGGGTATTCTTCTGATGAAGCCTGCGGTAAACCGTTGACTTTTATTATGTCCGAAGGCTCCAGTGGAGATTACAGGAAAGAAATAAAGCAAATGATCACATTTGGAGATTCTCCTGCCCGCGAAAAATGGAAAGAAATCATCGGTCTCAGAAAAGACTGGAGTAAATTCCCTATTGAGATGTGCATTTCTCCTTGGAAAGTAGCCGATAATGTCTCTTTTATAAGTATTGTCCGCGATATCACAGCCCGCAAAAAAGAAGAAACCCATATAAAAGCAACTCTCCAAGAAAAAAATAATGAGCTAAAACAGATAAAGGAACATATTAAATCAGATTTACAGCTAGTATATAATCTGCTTGACCTTCAAAATGAGTATGGAAAAAACAGACAAAACCTGTTCATGTCAAAAGATTCAAGGGAGCACATTAGCTCGCTAAGTACAATGTTCAAAAAAATAAGCAAATCATCCGGACGGGCTAAAATAGATTTTTCTATTTATGTACACAACCTAGCTGCCCGCCTGATAAAAGCTCTAAAAATCAACCAGGAAAATATAGAACTCAACCTTAATATTGATAATACTTTACTCGACCTCCAGACCGCAATTCTCTGCGGCATGATTACAAGCGAACTTCTATCTAATGCTTTAAAACACGCATTTCCCAACGAGCAAAAGGGCAAAGTATGGCTTGATTTCTTTAAAGACAATAAAAATCAGTTCATATTAGTCGTCAAAGATAATGGAATCGGGTTTCCGAAAGATGTAGATTACAAGCATCCTGACTCTGCAGGTTTGAGAATAATTACCGAGTTGGTTAAACAATGTAACGGGGTAATTAAACTTGACAGGATTGGCGGGACAAAATTTATAATCCTTTTCCCTTAATCCAATAATTTTATTTCCGCTGACCTAAAATACTTTCCAATTTCTCCTGGACAATCATCTCGATCATTTCCGTAAGGGCAATCTGGGAAGCAGGAACATCATTTTTTCCTTGAATAAAAAAATCTGCAATATCACAATCCAACCCTCGAGCAATCTTACTGAGGATTTCCCAAGTGGGATTTCGGTATTTGCCATTTTCAATATTGCAAAGACTGGGAGCTGGAATATCTGCCCTCTCTGCCAGCTCTTTCTGGTACAAAGGCCTACCCGGTTTTAAAGTGCTTTCTCTGGATTTCCTGATACTCCTTATATTTTCTCCCAATTCTTTTAATGTAAGCGGCATTGTATAACCTTAATCATAAGAATAATTAATACCACAAATAATTATTCTATTCAACCCAAAGTAGTGACAGGAATTCCCCTAATTTTATTCTCCAAGATTTGACCTGATTATTTTTTCAGCTCTTTTGGCAAAAAACGAATTTCTAAAGGACAAAGGTCTGTAAATTGATCTGAATTTAATATTATTTTTAAAAAAATCAAATAATTACTTGACAAATTAATTATAACGCATTAAATTATCTATGATGATAATAATTAATACCTTGAATAATAATATTTATCTCAAGCCTTAATTATTCTAAAAATGGCAGAAATTAAAAAGGAGGGAAATTATGCCTAAACTTTCCATCGAAGATTTAATAAAAATCCGAAAAAAAACAAAAAGTGCAGGTATTTTAGGTAAAGACGGCACCTACAATGCAAAAATAACAGTACACATGGGAACATGCGGAATCGCAGCGGGCGCCAGAAAGATCATGGATACTTTAATGAATGAAATAGAGAAGAGAGAAAAACACGACATTTTTCTGACGACATCAGGATGCGCAGGATTATGCAGCCATGAGCCTATGGTTACAGTCGAACTTGCCAGGAAGACTCCCGTAAAATATATCGATCTGACTCCAGAGAAGGCAAAAGAAATCTTTCAAAAACATATCATCGACTCCCTGCCTGTGCAAGAATTCGCCCTTGCAGCTGGAAGCGAAAGGGCCATATAGGATAGGAGATGGACATGAAAAAGAAACCTTTTAGAATGTATATTAAACTATGTGGTGGTTCTGCTTGTGTATCCAACCATTCTTTTGAAGTCAAGAAAGTGCTTGAGGCAGAATTAAAAAACCAGGGGCTGGACAACGAGATCCATATAGAAACAACCGGTTGCAACGGATTCTGTGATACCGGTCCTCTTCTGATAGTAAAACCGGATAATATTTATTACAATCACCTCAAGCCCGAAGATATCCCTTATCTGGTCGAAGAACACTTCCTCAAAGGCAGGCCGGTGAAAAAGTTCATGTTTATTCCCCCGGCTGAGGATGATGCCATTCCCAAACTAAGTGAAGTTGATTTCTTTAAAAATCAGATGCTGATCGCCCTCAGGAATCGGGGATTAATCGATGCGGAAAAAATAGATGACTACATTGCCCGCGACGGTTACCTGGCCCTGACCAAGGCTCTGACCGAAATGTCACCTGAAAATATTTTACATGAAATAAAAAACTCAGGATTACGCGGCCGCGGAGGAGCCGGATTCCCAACCGGATTTAAATGGGAAATGGCCAATAAAGCCGCTGGAGAAACAAAATACATAGTGTGTAACGCAGATGAAGGGGATCCCGGAGCATATATGGACCGCAGCATAGTCGAGGGCGATCCTCATTCTATTCTTGAGGGAATGCTGATCGGAGCTAAAGCAATAGGTGCCAACCAGGGATTTGTCTATGTCAGGAACGAATACCCTTTGGCAGTGAAAAGGATAAATATTGCCATCAATCAAGCCAGGGAATACGGATTATTGGGAAAAGATATCCTTGGTACTGGATTCAATTTTGATCTGAAGGTCATAAGAGGAGCAGGGGCATTTGTCTGTGGTGAAGAGACCTCCCTTATTGCTTCGATTGAAGGATATCTAGGCGAGCCAAGTCCCCGTCCCCCTTATCCAGCAGAAAGCGGCCTCTGGGGAAAACCTACAAATATCAACAATGTCGAAACCTGGGCAAATATTCCGGTAATAATTAACCGCGGGGCAGAATGGTATTCCTCTATCGGGACTGAATTAAGTAAAGGCACAAAAGTCTTTTCAGTAGTAGGGAAAGTGAAAAATACCGGATTGGTTGAAGTACCCATGGGAATGACTTTGGGTGATATTATCTTTGATATATGCGGAGGAATGGCCGGCAACAGGAAATTTAAAGCAGTACAGATCGGTGGCCCCTCCGGAGGGTGTATCCCAAAAGAGCTTTTAAATCTGCCAGTCGATTATGAAAAATTGACAGAGGCAGGTGCTATGATGGGCTCAGGAGGAATGGTGGTAACTGATGAGGGCACTTGTATGGTTGATTTGGCACATTTCTTTTTAACCTTCCTGGAGGAAGAATCATGCGGGAAATGCACTCCATGCCGGGAAGGCATTCCAAAAATGCTCGAAATCCTCACGCGGATAAAAGACGGAAAAGCAGAAATGGAGGATCTGACCAGCCTGGAAGACATTGCTTATGTGGTCAAAGACACTGCCCTTTGCGGGCTTGGCAAAACCGCGCCCAATTCCGTAATAACCACCCTGCGTTATTTCAGAAAAGAATACGAAGACCATATCCTCAAAAAAAAATGTTCTGCCGGAGTCTGCCGGAATCTGGTCTCCGCTCCCTGTCATCACACCTGCCCCATAGGTACGGAAGCAAGCTCCTATATCGCTTTGATATCTCACAGCAAGTTCAGAGAAGCTTTTGACGTAAATTACTATCACAATCCTTTGCCTAGTGTATGCAGCCGCGTCTGTCACCATCCCTGTGAATCCAAGTGCAAAGCTGGAAATATTGAAACTCCCATTGCTATAAGAAACCTAAAACGTTTTGTCTCCGATTATGCTCTCAATAATGGAGGGCTCCCAATACCCAAAAAAAACATTATAAAGACCCCGGAAAAAGTAGCAATCGTCGGCTCAGGACCGGCAGGGCTTATGGCAGGTTGGGAATTAGCCAAACAAGGATATCAAGCCACTATATTCGAGTCAGAGGCGGTTCCGGGAGGAATGCTTGCCTGGGGAATCCCGGAGTACCGCCTGCCGAAAAAAGTCCTGCAGACAGAGATAGATGGCATAAAAAAAATCGGAGTTAAGATAAACACAAACACCTGCATCGGAAAAGATCTTACACTTGACGACCTTTTCCAACAGGGATACAAAGCTATCTTTTTAGCTACCGGGGCTCCCTTAAACATGAGTCTAAAAATTCCGGGAGAAGACACCAAAGGAGTGCTTGATCCCATCCAGCTGCTGAAAGCATATAACCTGGAAGAAAAAGCAGATATCGGTAAAAAAGCCGCAGTCATAGGAGGAGGAAACACCGCATTAGATGCCGCCCGCACAGCCTGGCGTCTGGGAGCTGAAGTGAGCATTCTTTACCGCAGGACAAGAGCAGAAATGCCGGCCGGAGAAGAAGAGATCGAAGAAGCCCTGGAAGAGGGGATCAATATCGAGTATTTGACCCTGCCGGTCAAGGCATTCTCTAAAAATGGGAAGCTATATAAGATCAAGTGCACGCGGATGAGGCTGGGAGAGTTTGACAGTTCAGGACGCCGCAGACCCATTCCGATAAAAGGGAGTGAATTTGAAATGGAGGTCGACACTCTTATCCCGGCAATAGGACTGAGACCAGACTTGAATTTCCTCGGTGATAAAAAAGAATTAAAAACTACTAAGTGGGACACTCTTGAGATCGACCCTGAAACCATGGCGACCAATGTGGCGGGTATATTTGCAGGAGGAGATGTTGTTTCCGGCCCGGCCACTGTTATTGAGGCCATGGGGGCTGGAAAAATCGCAGCTCAATCCATCCACAAATATTTGAGAGGTAAAAGCCTCACCCGTGAATACAAAGCAACAGAACCAAGGCTTGAAGTGCCTCCAGTTGAAATCTCCCCGGAAATCGACTTTTTTGAACTCACCCGCCCGGAAATGCCGAAAAAAAATGTTCAAGACCGGTGCTGCAATTTCAGCGAAGTAGAGCTGGGATACAGTAAGGAAGCTGCGGTTATAGAAGCGCAGCGCTGTTTCAGGTGCGACCTGGAAAGCTTAAGAAGTAAAGGAGAATAACATGGAAGGATCAAAGCTATATATAGGCAACCTCTATTGTATGGTGACAAAAAGCCATTTACTGGAGCTTTTATCAAAATACGGAAGAGTAAGGCAAATCGATATTATCGAAGGAACAGGTTACGGATTTGTCGAGATGTCAAAACCTGTGGAAGCATTAAAAGCCAAAGCTGCCCTCGACGGCAAATATTTTTTGGAAAGAGTACTCCAAGTCAGGTTGGCCGGATCACAACCGCTCGTGCATTGATCATGTTTCCATTTGCCATTTTCAGGATTATATAGTTTAGCAATTGGAACCCCATGAATAATATGAAATTGCAATATCCCTGGCTCTTACAGCCAAGCAGTCTTTGAAACCGGGAAATACCTTCAGATCATATAACGACCAGTTTTGAGTATTTTGGTTTTGGAATTTTATACTCAACAGTTGAGCAGGTTCTCCCGGCCGTAAAGAAACATCAAATTTGTCCAGTTCCAGAGACAAACCCATTTCCATAGCTTTTATAAAGGCTTCTTTCCGTGTCCAGCAGGCGTAAAAAGCTTCAACCCTGTCTGATTTTTCCAGAGAGAACAAGCTTGATACTTCCCCGGGAGAGAAAAACCGTGGGGCAATCGCAGCAAAATCAATATCAGGCTTCATTTTTTCCAGGTCGATCCCCAGAGGAATCCCCCGGGAAAAAGCATACAACACTTTTCCACCTGAATGGGAAAGGTTAAAATTAAGGGGAGGGCTTTGAACTTGATTTTTTAATAAAGGTTTTCCATAGGAGTTATATACAAATTTAACTTCAGCTGGAGACTGATTTGTATATCTGCCTAACAGGGTGCGCAGTATTGCCCTGCCGGTTATAAAATTAACCTGGTCTTTTTCAAAACAAAAACGAGCGGCCCTTTCTTTTTCATCCGGAGTAAGCAGGCGCCTAAAAACAGGAACATCTTCCTTTTTTATCTCCAGCGATGCACTCCAAACATGAATAAAATTTAATTTGAGTCTTATTGAACTATTCACTTATTTAAGGCTTTCCTTTCTATCCTGACCTATTCATAAAAAAATGGCGATGTGGATGAAATTCAGGTGTGGCTTGTGCTCGCTTCAG
>CBFDDY010000072.1:0-9532 GCA_965603705.1 uncultured bacterium
CCTTCTGTAAGGTTATTTGGAATATCTATAACAAGATTTAATTCTGATCCGATAGTAACTCCTGAATCCAAGGAGAAATACGCTCCTCCAGAACTTATGTCCTTCAGAATTATCTTTTCTTCAAATTCTTTTCCTTTTGGCAATTTGCCTTTAACTAAAGCCGGGAGTGAAAGTTGAAAACGCCACTCTTTGCGGCGGCTTTTAAGGATGTCGGCAAGGTTTTTATCAATTTTATCAGGTTTTTCAGAATTATTTTTTGTCATTATATCCTCATAATAATACAATTATTGAATTAAAATAAGGCCGAATTGATAGCATATAAAGCAAGCTGAAGGCGGCTGTGTGTATCAAGCTTTGCATATATACTTTTGATGTGTGATCTGACCGTATTTTTGCTGATGAACATTGCGTTAGCTATCTCATCATTGCTTTTTCCCTGCCCGACATGCCTGAGTACCTGAAATTCTGTAGGAGTAAGCTGGTCAAGTGTCTTTTCCTTAAAATCTCGACCTACTACTGAGATGATTCGGTCCATTATACTGCTCATTTTATCTCGGGGCAGCCAGATCTCTTCTCGCTTTATACTGCGGATTGCATCTTCAAGTTGATTTGAGGAGTCATTTAAATCAAAATATCCTCTTACGCCTAAATTCATAAGTCCTACTACTTCTTCATGGGGAGGGATATTTCCTAATAACATTAGTTGAGATTTTGGTTTGCTTTTTTCGGAGATATCTTTAATAGCTTTGCATATTTCCCGCATGTTCGGCATAGGTTCTGAGTTGGTAAAAAGGACTATGTCAGGTTTATTTTCCTTGATTGAAGATAAAAAAGAATCAATGGTAGTTTTTTCAACATTAGTGATGTCAATATCCTTGGCTGATTCTAAAGCTTTTAATATTCCTGCCAGGATAAGTTCTGAAGTACAATAAACAAGAGTTTTAATTTTATTTTCATCCAATGGTTTTGATTTCGTTTTATTCATATTTTATTATTTGCCCTTTTGACTAAAATAGCACAATATTTAATATGTTATAAAAAGCAAATTTTAATGTCAACTGGTTTTAGTTGCTGGAGTTCCCCAATTTTTTTAAACTTACAAAAAATGTAAGGCATGGACACAGGTAAGTCCCTTCGAAAGACAGGGATTTCCCCCAGCGGGGAAATCCCTTCCTGTCCTCACAACGCTCTCCTCGAGATTCTCTCGAGGAACCATGCCCGCGTTGTTCCGGATGGCTTTCTCCGGAATTTACCCGTATCCATGCCAAATCATAGCCTGTGAAATACAGAACCAAATTGGGAGGGAACTCCAGAGAGAAGAGAAGAGGAGAATGGGAAAAGCGTGAAATGTGAGTAGAAACTTGTAAATGAACCTTACATTGCCAATTGCAGAATGGCTATTCTTGCCTGAGATTATTCCGATTATGAAAGAGGGTAGATTTTAAATATTTTGTCCAATTGGAGGGATATGAGTTGGTGTTCTTTTTTTGTTGAGTCTCTAGAGGCGGAAGAGACCTTGCCGGAGATGGTTAAATTTAAGTTGTTTTCAAGAATTAAAGTTTTGGGAATTTTTAAACTTAGATCGAGCTTAGTCCCAATAAGAACTTTATTTTTTATTTTGATTAAAGCTTCCTGAGAGCTAATCCTTGAGAGCCTGGTCTTTTCCTTAAAACTATCTCCACTTGAATCGCATCCTGAGACTAGCGCAGGAAGAGGCAGATCGAAAGAACGTTCTTTTTTTAATGACTTGGATGGTCCCTTGATATAGGGCATATTTTTTTGTTGCATCATTTTAATTATATTGAAAAGTATTCAGTCATTGGCTATTTTATTTGGAATCTTCAATGATATACTTGTTATTAAATTTTAAAGATACACGCAATTTATAAGTTTCTTTTTTAGAAGCTTCTAAGAAAATAACTTTTCCTTTAATCACTAATTTCAGATCTTTGTCATCTGAGAGTTTAGATGGGAGATCAACTGTAAGTCTTAATTCTATTCCGTATGACACTTCTGTTTTCAGCCAAAATGATGAGCCACTGTTACTTATATAGGACAGAACAGTTTTTTCCTGGAATTTATTTCCTGAGGCGTCTATTCCTTCAACTATAGTAGGTAAAGGTAGATTAAAGCCTGCTTCATTAAGAGGAGTATCTTTTATATTTTTCTTTGTTTTAGAATCTGGCATTTCTGCTTCCTTTTAGGGTCATGCATAAGATGCCACATTATATTTTTTACATCAATCACCCTTTTCGATGAAATGCGGGGTGATTTTTTTATCACCACTATCATCTTTTTATAAAAAAGGAAACACATGGCTACTAAAATGGAAGTATAGTTACAGGATTTATCCTCATAATATTGCTAAGTTTTATTTTTTATCTAGCCTGGATTATTAATAAAAAGTGTCGATTATGAATAGACAATAAATCTAAAACATAACGGTTAATTGAATCACTATAGGAATAAGTGTAATATATTGATTGGTAAAACTAATCATCCATATTGACAATATTTATGAATAATTCAAGTAGACTTGGATTATTCACGAGGCGAGGTTGCCGCAGATGAGAGGCGCAGAGGATGAAGCTGTGGTATTTCACCGCGAATCCGCTGCAACAAAGCAGATGTGGTAGGAGAAAGAAATGAATAACGAAGAACACCGCATGGTGAAAAAAATTACTCAAAAGAGCAAAGATTTTTCAAAATGGTACGTTGAGATTATTAGAAAAGCAGAAGTGGCTGATTATGCGCCTATTAAAGGTATGATAGTAATAAGACCCTATGGATTTGCTGTATGGGAAAATATTCAGAATCTGCTGGACCTTCGGATAAAAGGGACTGGCCATTCCAATGCTTACTTCCCTCTATTTATACCTGAAAGTTTATTAGAAAAAGAGGCGGAACATCTGGAAGGATTTTCTCCTGAAGTTGCTTGGGTGACTCATGGAGGGAAGGAAGAACTTGAAGAAAGATTGGCAGTGCGTCCGACCTCAGAAGCTATAATCGGAAATATGTATTCAAAATGGATCAAATCTTACCGGGATCTGCCGGTATTGATTAATCAATGGGCAAATATAGTGCGCTGGGAAAAAGTTACCCGCCCTTTCTTAAGAACTACTGAATTTTTATGGCAGGAAGGGCATACAGTGCATGAAACAGCTGAAGAAGCTCAGAAAGAAACTATGATGATCCTTGAACTTTATAAAGAATTTGCAGAATCTGAATTAGCTATCCCGGTAATTTCCGGAATAAAAACTGAAAGGGAAAAGTTTGCAGGAGCAGAGGCCACTTATTGTATCGAAGCATTGATGGCGGATGGAAAAGCTCTGCAAATGGGGACATCACATTTTTTGGGCCAACATTTTTCAAAAGTTTTTAATATAAGATTTGAGGATAGAAATCAGAAACTACAGTATGGCTGGCAAACTTCATGGGGAGTTTCGACTCGTCTTATCGGGGCTGTGATTATGGCTCATGGGGATGATTCAGGCCTTAAGCTGCCTCCCCGTATCGCGCCGATTCAGGTGGTTATTGTGCCTATTTCAGTAGGGGACTGGAAAAAGACCGTTCTTCCTGTAGCAACCAGGATAAAAGATGAGTTGAAGCAAGCCGGAATAAGAGTCAAGCTTGACCATAGAGAAGAATTTACTCCAGGTTGGAAATTTGCAAACTGGGAAATGCGGGGAGTTCCTTTAAGGATCGAACTGGGTCCACGGGATATAAAAAATAGTCAAGCTATCGCTGTACGCCGGGACACTGGTGATAAAATTCCATATGCTCTCGACGAGTTGAAAGAAAAAGTAGGGGCTGCCCTGGTTGATATTCAGAAATCTTTGTTTAAAGTTGCGTTTAAATATCGACAAGAAAATACTCATGAGGTTGATAATTTTGAAGAATTTAAATCTATCCTGGAAAATCAGAGAGGTTTAATAAAAACATTTTGGTGTGGTGCTTCTGCTTGTGAAGACAGGATTAAAAATGAGACGATGGGAACTATAAGGGCAGTACTTCTGGATAAAGATAAAAGTGGAAAAGCTAATGGCAAATGTGTCCTCTGTGGAAAAGAAGCAGATAAGCTTGTTTATTTTGCTAGGGCTTATTGATTTTGGGAAAAATTATTCAATTTATTAAATTTGGAATATGAAAGAAGATAAGTTTCGGGAAAAGCGGATCAAGATGGTAGACTTGCAGATAAGAGCTAAAGGGGTATGCGGCCGTAAGGTTCTCAAAGTAATGGAAAAAATTCCCCGACACCGTTTTATTCCTGAGAATATAATAGCTAACGCCTATGCTGATGAACCTTTGCCCATTGGAAAAGGGCAGACTATTTCTCAACCTTATATTGTTGCCTACATGACGGATGCCCTTAACCTGGATGGCAGTGAAAAAATATTAGAAATTGGCACTGGTTCCGGATATCAAACTGCAATCCTGGCTGAAATTGGGAGAGAAATATACACTGTTGAAATTATAGAACCTCTTGCTACCCGGGCAAAGAAAGTGTTATCTGAACTTAACTATACCAATATTCAATTTAAACTCGGTGATGGTAATGAAGGATGGGAGGAACATGCTCTTTATGACGCTATTTTGGTAACAGCTGCGCCTCCAAAAATCCCTGAAATATTGCTAGAGCAATTAAAAGTAGGGGGAAGGATGATTTTACCTGTAGGTGTTACTTTTCAAGAACTGGTATATATTAAGAAACTGAAAAATAAAATCAGGAAAAAGAATCTTTTAGCGGTGCGTTTTGTGCCTTTAGTTAGATGAAATAAGCTTAGCTAGTTCTTTTGCTGCATTTTGCGATGCTTGTTTATCTCCAAGAAATTTCCTTATTTTTTTGAAATGTTCAATCATTTTTGACCTGGCGGTGGGTGAAACAAGTATTTTCTCAGTTTCGCAAAAAATATTTTCCGGAGAGAAATTTTTTTGGATCAATTCCGGGATGACTTTATAGCCGGCCAGGATATTGACAATACTGTAGTTGCTGATCTTAATAAACTTAAGCCCTAGGGAGTAAGTCAAAGGCGAGAGGCGGTAAAAAGCAATGATCGGAGTCTCAAGCAGGGCCGCTTCCAGGTTTGCTGTGCCACATGAGGAAAGGGCTAAGTCACTGGCTGCTATCGCCTCATATGTGTCATTTTTAAGGATAGGGACAATTCGTTTGAGTTCGGGAGGAATGAATTTTGTAATTATTGTCTCGTTTAAATTGTCCGCCAACAATAATAAAAATTGAACGTTGAAAGAAGAGCTGATCTTTTTTATTGCCTCTGTAAGTACTGGCATATGATAGTGTATTTCACTTTTGCGGCTGCCCGGGAGCAGGGCTATTAATTTCTTTTCAGGATCCAATCCATACCTATGGTAGAAATTTTCTTTAGAAAAAGAAGTTCTGATTCTTTCAAGAAGAGGGTGTCCGATATATTCAGCCGGAATGGCATTTTCTTTGTATATTTTTTTTTCAAAAGGAAAAATCAATAACATTTTTGAAACAGTCCTTTTGATAAGAGTAAGCCTTGTTTTTCGCCATGCCCAGACAGTAGGGCTTATATAATACAAAATTGGAATAGAAAGTTTTTTTAGAGATTTTGCCAGCCGCAGGTTGAAATCAGGTGAATCGATCAAAATTGCTGCAACTGGCAATTCTTTGCGCACTTCAGATAATACTAGATTAAATATCCGGTGGATCCGAGGAATATGAGACAGGATTTCGAATATCCCTACTATGGCAAGGTCATCAAGGGAAAAAAGAAGTCTGACTCCCTCGGCTTCCATAGAGTTTCCCCCGATTCCAAAAAAAATACAGTTAGAGTGGATTTTTTTAAACTGATGAATAAGAGCTGCCCCATATTTTTCCCCTGAATTTTCCCCTGCAATGATGAGAATGGAATCCATTTTTATGGTTTCTTCTCTTGGCTATAATAAATGATCTTGGGTAATTTTGATGGGTTCTTCCCAAAAAAAAATAGCCATTTGTCATAGGTGTTTTGGTCAAAGTATATCCTCTTGGATTCCATTGTAGATGTGCTGACCACACCAATAATCTGAGCGTTTTCTATTGAATTTAAAGCAGCTTGAGAAGCAATAAGGATGGTTTGCGGCGAATTAGCTGAAGGATTAACACTTGTCCTTTGATTTACTGATGGTCCTCTTTGACTTCTGGATTGTGTTCTTGGTCTTCTCCCCGGAATCGGTGTATTCCCATAATTAAGAATAACATTCCATTCTCCATGTTCGGTCATTGGGTCTTTAAATAACCGTCGCAGGCATTTTTCTTCTAGTAATATGTCAAAGTCTTGGGGGTATTCTCCTGGGAATTTGGTTTGATATAAGCGGACAGCTTCGACATATTGTTTCCCGCGAAAGATCAATTCTTCTTCCAGTTCACGTTGAATCTGAGTCTGCCAGACAGGAACTGCTACCATCAAACCTAATGTGAGTATGAATATCGCAAAAAGTAGGATGATAAGGGTATATCCTTGATTCTGATTGCTTTTAAGTATTATCATTACCAGGTATTGAAGATCGTTCCATCTATAGCTTTTTTATTTGAACCCGATTTTACATCTGCTATACCGGGGATCACTCCCTCTAAGAGATCGTCTTCTAAGAGAGTCTCTTGGATTTCGATCCAGGTTTCAGTAGATTTGGTCATAGGGTCTATAGGAATTTTAAGAAGATACTTTTCATCTACCAGTGTTTGCAAGGATATAGGGTATTTGTGCTTGTCAGTAAAATACTGTTGGAGTAGGGTTCTCATTTGAAAAAGATTTTCTTTTAAAGTTGCTTCATTGGCTTTTTGAACCGCATATTTATATTGAGGTATTCCAAGCCCCACCAGGATACCAATGAGAGTAAAGACGATGATTAGCTCTATTAGCGTGAATCCTTTTTCCATATGTCTGCTTCGCATATATTTTATCCCTTTAAATAAACTTACCACTCCCTGTATTTAGTGTCATTTAGGGCTGTGCCCAGATTACGGGTATAAACGTCAAAGACGTTTTCACCTCCCCAACTATCTGAGTCATAATCGTCCTGGTAAGACCTTAGTCCCCATTCGTATGAACCTGTTAAAGGATCTCTGGGGATGCGTCTTAACAATTTAACTATTTTTGTGACTTCCTTGCCGTCTTTTTCTTCCTTTATCTCTACTCCCTCTACCAATATATTAAGCTCAGGGGGGTAACCGTGCGTCTCTTCTTCAAACTCGAATTTCTTTTCATCGGATAATATTTTATAGGCATCAATTGCCTCTCTGATTATTCTTAGATTTCTGCGCAATTCGATTTCTTTTTCTCTTTTTACAGCAATTTTTGCTAAGGGAAGAACAGCTGCAGCCAAAATAGAGATAATGGCAGCAGTGACAAGCAATTCAGTAATTGTAAATCCCTTTTGCCCTTTTGAATATCTTATCATTTACCCAAACAGACCTTTCATAAGGATTATTCGGAAAATATTTATTATCACTGTTTATTAAATCTATCAATACATATAATACTAAGAAAATAGAAAATAGTAAATAGTGTTAAACTTGTAATATGATGTCCCTGTTTTTTTATCAGGGGCATGATACTTAGTAGCGGTTTTTTTTGGGATCAGGCCGGCTTGAATAGCTATTTTTCTTATATTTGTTTTGAGGGTGAGGATTGGAAGAACTAGGCGATCCGCTGTCTAGGGCTTTTTTGCTTAATCTGACTTTATTGTTTTCATCTATGGAGATGACCTTGACATCCAGTGTCTGACCCATTTTTATTTCATCCCTGACGTTTTTGACTCGGTAGTTAGCTATTTCAGAAACATGGAGCAATCCATCCGCATTTGGCATGATCTTAACAAAAGCGCCATAGTCTTCAATGCGGACGACTTTGCCAGAATAGGTTCTGCCGACTTCAGGTTCAGCAGTTAGATCCTTGATCATTTGTTCAGCTTTCTTTACTGCTTCCATATCTGGAGATGCAATATTAACCTTTCCTGATTCTTCAATGTCTATTTTAGTATTTGTCTCAGCAATAATACTTTTTATGGTTTTTCCTGATGGCCCGATAACCAAACCCACTTTGGAGGGCTTGACATAGACGCTAATGATCCTAGGTGCATATGGTGAGATTTCAGAGCGGGGAGCAGAAAGTTCTGCTTTCATCTTGTCTAGAACTTTTAAGCGGGCATCCTTGGCTTTTAAAAGGCCCTCTTTGAAAACTTCAATTGGAATTGAGGGGACCTTCAAATCCATTTGAATGGCCGTAATCCCTTTTTCTGAGCCGGCGACTTTAAGGTCCATGTCGCCGAAATGATCTTCCATCCCAGCTATATCGGTCAAGATAATATGGCGGTCTCCTTCTGTAATAAGTCCCATAGCCATTCCGGCTACAGTTGTTGATATAGGTACTCCGGCATCCATTAGGGCCATTACAGATCCACATACGGTGGCCATAGAAGAAGACCCGTTCGATTCAAGAATGTCAGACACAATCCGGATTGTATAAGGAAACTCTCCTTCATCTACTGGGATAGAGGTAATAATGGCTTTTTCTGCTAATGCTCCATGTCCTATCTCTCTTCTTCCTGGACCGCGAAGAAAACTAACTTCTCCCACACTGAATGGAGGGAAATTGTAATGCAGCATAAATTTCTTTTCGGTTTTTTCCCCTAATCCGTCTATAGTTTGAGTATCCTCAAATGTTCCAAGGGTAACAGTTGCAAGGCACTGGGTTTCTCCCCGGGTGAAAACAGCTGAGCCATGCGTCCGCGGAAGAATTCCGGTTTCTATAGTGATGGGTCTTATCTCATCAAAAGACCTTCCATCAGGCCTTTCGCCTTTGTTGAGGATTAGGTTCCTTGCTACTTTTTTCTGTACCTGGTAAAATATCTCATTAATTTCTTTGATTTCGTCTTCATTGTCTTCCGGGATGTCTTCCAATATTGATTTTTTGATTTCTTTGAGTTTTAAATTTCTTTCTTTTTGGCAATCTGCTTTAAATGCATCTGTCAGAGGAGTTGAAATTTTTTGTTCGATTTTATTGAAAGTTTCTTGGTTAAGTTCCTTAATGGAATATTCACGTTTTTTAATGTTTAGCTGTTCGTATAGGTCTTTCTGTAATTTGATTATTTTGTTGATAGTTTCTTGAGCATGAGTTACGCCTTCTATGATCTTGTCCTCTTCTATTTCTAGAGAAGCTGCTTCGATGACTACAATCCCCTTTTCAGTTCCAATAACGGTCATGTTTAGGGGCGATTTTTCGAGTAAGCTTTGAGGAGGATTGATAACAAAATTGTTGTCTATGTAACCGACTTTTACAGCGCCTAAAGGAGTGGTGAAGGGAATATCTGAGAAATATAGGGCAGCTGAGGCCCCGATGACACCGAGTGTATCAGGTTCATTTTCAAGGTCTGCTGAAAGAAGGAGAGCGACTATCTGGGTATCAAAAGAATAGCCTTCCGGAAAAAGTGATCTTATTGGTCTGTCAATGAGCCGGCTGATAAGGATTTCTTTTTCTGATGGCCTGCCTTCCCGTTTAAAAAATCCTCC
>CBFDDY010000073.1:0-9494 GCA_965603705.1 uncultured bacterium
AAGGGGACATTTTAGCTTAGCAGTTGATGGGGACACTATTGCTTTGTTATCACAGTAAGAAGAATGAAGCATCGGTCGCATCTATCTCTGAATGTTCAAGCGCTTTCTCAAGATAATGGAGGTATTGAGCTTCAGGAGCTTATTCCCGATCCCTCGTCAGACCTTGTGAAGCATGTGGAGACAAATGAACTGGAAACTTTAGTTCAGGGAGCGATTGCCTCTCTACCGGAAAAAGAACATCTTGTTGTTATCCTGAAGGAATATCAAGGGCTGAAACACTCAGAGATAGCCGACATCACGAATCTTCCCATAGGGACGGTGAAATCACTCAATCACAGGGCACATGAGAAGCTCAAAAGAATCTTAGCAAAATACGCAGGAGATTAAATGATGAGATGTAAAGATATCCAAAAGCAATTGGAAGATTTTCTTAACAATGATATGGATGACCTAAAAAGAAAAGAGATACAAAGTCACCTGGACGAATGCCAGAATTGCTCCCGACTCTTAAGAGAACTGACCAGGCTATCTGGAGTACTTCAAACCTGGAAGGAAATAGAACCATCACCTCTGATGTATGAGAAGCTGAAGACACGGATGAAATCGTACAAACCTTCATGGCAGAGAATTCTCACATGCTCATTTGCAAAGAAGGTAGCGTTTCGGTTTGCGGAAGTAGCGGCAATTGTAGTTTTGACGCTATCTGTCAGTCATTTAATCCAGAAGCCCCCCCAAAAGGCATATGATGACTCAGCCACTATCAATTTCTATTTAATGGAACATCAGGGAGCCATCACACAGACCGCCTCAACAGAGCTCTCTACGCGGCCCGCAGCCCGGGCGTATATGAGCCGAGATGACATCTTGTATTATGAATTTATTGACGAGCTTCCAAGATCTGCGAGACCCGGCATAATCCTCAGGAGGCCCTCATCTCAGCGGGAAATCAGTCCGGCAAAAGCTCCTGCAATATCCAAGAGAAAGATCCTCACTCTTCCGCAAGCTCGGAATGCCGTTGATTTTGATCCGGTAATGTTGCCGCGACTTCATCCAGGCTATATTCTAGATAGCCTCAGAAAAATCGACGATTACCACAGCCTGCACATGCTTTACACAAACGGCATAGATACTATATCGTTATTCGAACAGCCTTCAAATGGAGAACAAGGGCTTGCTGCCCAGGATTTTAGAGAGTATGCCGTCTTCCGCAACGTAGAGCCTGCCACCGTCTTGAATGGTCAAGGAAGAGCAACTATCCTCGCCTGGAGCAGCGGCGCTGTCTCTTTTGTGCTGATCGGGAAGACGGACATGGCCCAATTGATGGATATGGCGCAATCAATTAGCAACACTAAAATAAAAATCACGAATAACATGAATAATTTGTGATATTCGGGTCATTCATGGAATTCGTGATTGATCTGTTTTTATAAGGAGGAGAGAACGATGAAAAAAACAAGTTTCTTTTTATTAGCAATGTGTATGTCGTTAGCTATTGTCTTGGCGGTAGAGCCTGCCGCCGCCTGGTTTGAAGCTCTACCTCTGGCGAATTCTGCTGAAGATGCCGGTAAATTAGCAGAAGGACACTTTGGAAAGGCGATAAAACTGCTAAAGCAAGAGAATTACCAGGATGCTATCAATGAGTACAAACAAGTAATCAAGCTGCTTCCAAAAAGCAAAATAGCTCAAGACGCTCAATATTGGATCGGGCAAACTTATTTCAGGATGGGGCAGTTTGATGAGGCATTATCAATATTTGAAAAACTCATCAAAGACTATCCGGGAAGTACGATCGTCCCTGTGACGCAACTGATGATGGCTCGAATCCAGCAGGAAAAAGAGAATAAAATGCTAAAAGCGAAAAGTGATGCGGCCTCGGATAAAAAGGTCATCATCGACCCGAACACAGGTGTTAAATATACCAAAACCAAGACATTTGTCGGTAAAAGGGATGTGATTGATTATAATACGGGACTCAATCTCTCGCCAAATGGTAAGTTCCTGCTCCAAGGAAATCTTGTGATTCCATGGGATAGTGGTGATCCTTTTGAATTAGTGGACATGCCCGCGGAACGCGGCACATGGTCGCCGGATGGGAAAAAAGCTGCCTTTTACTCAAAAGACGCCATTTGGGTCATACCTGTATCACCAGAGACAGGACATTCAACTGGTCCTCCCAGGAAACTGATTGATGGAAAATACAGATTTCAGTTTAATGTGAGCTGGTCTCCTGATGGGCAGAAATTAGTTTTTGCCAGACGTGATGAAGAGTTTCCTGAGGATGTTTGGACAATCTCAGTCAAAGACGGTTCGCTTACCCAGATTACGAGTACCCCTGAGGTGGAATTAGCTCCGGCATGGTCTCCCGACGGGAAGACCATTGCCTACGGAAGACGTGGAAAGCCCCATAGTCTCTGGCTTAGTTCTGTTGATGGTGAAACTGTTAGAAAGATTATCGATTCTTCTAAACGCAGGTGGGTTCCTGTTTGGTCCCCTGATGGTAAATGGATTTTTTCACGTGTACGGTTTCGATTTATTAGTCTTGCCGATAAAAAAGAGTATGCTTTAACAACGCCAGAGGGGATTGGGGGTTTCTTTTCATTTTCAACTGATGGCAAGAAAATGCTTTTCTACCATCCATCCTATGATTACAGACCAGCTCTCAAAGTTGTTTCAGCTTCCGGCGGTCCAACATTCGAACCTGGAAGGGAACTTTCGATTTGGGCATATGAACAATTATGGTCTCCTGATAACAAAATGATAATCACGGAAGGCGAAGACAAAGAAGGCAAATATGTCCTTTGGATAATCCCGCTTGCAGGCGGGGAGTCTTTTCCCATAGAACTGGATGTAACAGTTCCCAATCCTATTCCCCTGTGCTTGTCACCGGACTGTAACAAGCTCCTTTTTGTTGTGGAGAAAAGCGATGGAACGGAAGATTTCTGGGTAGTTCCCATTTCGCTGAAATATGCCAGGACGAAAGGACCGGCTGTTATGATTTTCAAAGGGTGTCAAGGACTTGGAGGAAACTCTGGTCGTTCCTGGTCACCAGATGGATCAAAAATTGCCATAAGTCATGAAGGGGATGTTTGGATTGCCAATGCCGAAGGAGGCAAGCCAATCCGGATTACAAAAACACCGGAAGTCGAGGGTTGGCCAGGGTGGTCACCTGATGGGAGGATAGTTCAATATATCATTCCATCTGGCGGAAAAAAAATCCTTCATCTAATTCCTGCATCAGGAGGCAAAGAAATTATGAGATTGGAGGCTTTCGATGATTTTGCATGGTCTCCAAACAGTAAAGAACTCGCCGTTGCCTTCAATAATAATCAGCTATCGGTGATTTCTATAGCGAGCGGAAAAACCCGACGAATTGCTGATTTGAAAGATATGGGTCTCACCGGAGTTGATGATCTTAAATGGTCGTCCGATGGTAAGAAGCTTGCATGTTTTGGATACCATATTGAAAAAAAACAGTCACCTATTTTTATTATTCCTGTTGAAGGAGGCAAAGCTACCGAGATTGCCGCAGATGACAACGGTGGGAAATCTTCACTCTATTGGTCTCCTGATGGAAAGTGGCTCTCCTATAACTCCGATGGATTTGTTAAGACACGTCCCGAAGGAGCCATCTGGGAGGTAGATGTGAAGGAGTTTTTGTACATCCTTTTGCTGAATTTCTAGACGAGATTTTTTAATAGATTTCGTAATTTTTTTTATGAACTTCCCATATGTTGACTATTGTCGCGTCTTGGATTTTTTCTGGCTTTTCTCCTTAGGCAGGAAGTTTTCTACCAGCCAAAATTCATAATAACCTTCTAACCTTCGAGAAAAAGCAATTTTTTTACCATCGGGGGAGAAAACGGCACTCCTGCCCCTAATGTTCATCTTCTCGGGCTCTCCTCCTTCAGCAGGCACTTTACAAAGCTCAAAATCCATTCCTTTGATTCTTTCTTCGTAAACTATATATTTACCATCTGGGGTCCAACACAGTTTATAGCCGTCTCTATCTAGTTTTGCAATCAATTTGGGCTCTCCTCCTTCAGCATCTATCGTCCATATACCGAGGCCAATTTCTTTCTCTCCGCCTTTTTCCCATGCATTCTGGTTATAAGTCCGAAATGCGATCTTTTTTCCATCAAGAGACCAACGGGGAGACCAGAATACAACTCCCTTTTTCTCGGCTGGGATTAGTTTCTTAGGCTTCCCTCCGTCGGCTAAAATTATATTAATACCAGATAGACGCTCTCTCAAATATTCTGTAACATTTGGATATTCTTTCGGAGTTATGCTATAGGAAAAGACAATTCTTTTCCTATCCGGTGACCAGTCTAAAGAATCAAGCTCTTCATCAATGGTCACTAATTCTTTTGGTTTTCCTCCTTCTGCTGGAACTCTCAAAATAATTGAATTATTTTGTGTCTTAAAAGCTATCTTCTTCCCATCAGGAGACAAGACAAAATCCCATTCTTCATTACCGAGGAGTTTTACCTCTCCGCCTTTCGAAGGCACTTCCCATTTTCTGAATTTATTTAATGACTGATTATAATCAGAAGCGAAAATAATCATCTTCCCATCAGGAGACCAGCTAGGTCTTGTGTTAAAAGCTGGGAATTTAGTCAATTGAAACTCTTTGGTCCCATCTGGATTGACAATGTAAATGTGCTCAGTCCTTACGGCACAACAATATCCAACCTTGCTATCTTGGGCCCAACTCCCGCCCAAAATACCACCTCGAGTGACCTGGAAAGGCATGCTATCTGGCTTCCCGTCTTGGGTTACCTTTATAACCCAGGCTTCAGGTTTTTCAGTTCTGCTGGAACCGAAAGCAAGCCAACGGCCATCATAAGACCACTGTGGGTTCATGTCAATTGCAGGATTATTGGTAATTCTAATGGATTCTCTTCCTTTCACAGACGTTATATAAATATCTCTATTGCCATTTTGAGTGAATTCGTGGGCGACAAACCTACCATCAGGAGACAGTGCCATATTTTCGTATTCCTTTGCCTTTTTGGGATCTTGAAATGTAAATATATCTTCCCACTCTCCTCCAGAGGCTGGAATAGCAAATAGACCTTTGGAAGGAACCTGGAAAATAATCTTATTGCTGTCAGAGGTCCATCCGGAAATCGAAGCGGTATCTTTAGCTTTCACGAATTCCGGATCTGCTTTAATGATCATTTTAGACGGACCACCCTGCACAGAGACAACATATAAGTTTTGAAGGAAATCTCCAAAGACTATCATTTTACTGTCTGGTGACCACTTGAGGCTTCTTATGGAATTATGCTCATTCGTGAGTTGGACTTTTTCTTCAGTGGCAATATCCTGGAGATATATATCCCAATCTTTGGAATCTAATAAGGCTAATTTTTCCCCATTAGGAGATATGGAATCTGGATAGAGTAATCCGCCATAAATTTTTGTCAGCTTAAATTCCTCATTACCTTTTTTAATAACTTTTTGAGCTTTTAAGATAATATCAAGTTTTTCATTAGCCATCTTGACTGTTTCAGTCTGCTCGGGATAATTATCCACTACTTTCTGGAAAGCTTTTTGCGATTCTTTCAAGCCTAGTTTTTTGTAGCAAAAGCCAATATACAATTGGGATTTTGCAGCGTATTCTCTTTGATTTGGATATTTTTGGATGATCTGCTCAAAAAGCTTTATTGCTCCTTTGAGGTCTCCTTTTGTTTCCATGGTGAATTTGGCTTTCTCGAAAAGTACTTTGTGTTCTGAGGAATTCTGGGGGCTAAAAGCCATGGAAATGGCTATGGCAAAAACAATGCCGATAAAGACTTTTTTGTTATTCATTATTGCCACCTCATGTTGACGATTTTTTCATTCACCAACAATGTAGCCTCTTTTCTTTGCATTGTTGTCAAATAAAAGTAAAAGAATGTAAAAGATTGTCATCACCCCATGAATCGATATCCCTCTCCGTAAATCGAAAGGATATATTTGGGATGTGATGGATCCGTTTCAATTTTTTTCCTTAATTTCAGGATATGATTGTCAATGGTCCGGGTTGTGGGATATTTATCATAACCCCATATTTTATCAAGCAAATTCTCTCTTGTTATCACTTCTCCCTGGTGGGCTATAAAGTATTTTAGAATTTCTACTTCAAGCGATGTGACGTCTAATTGTTTGTCTTTATGCTTGACTTTGAAATGGGTAAAGTCAATTTCAACATCACCGAAGGAATAGACATCAGGGATTGTTTTTGCCTCCCTTTTCTCGCGCCTCAAGTGAGCCTTTATCCGGGCTAAAAGCTCCCGGATGCTGAATGGCTTGGTCATGTAATCGTCGGCTCCGATTTCTAGTCCCACCACTTTGTCAATCTCTTCTCCCTTGGCTGTGAGCATGATGATCGGGATGGTCACGTGTTTTTGACGAAGCTCCCGGCATACATCCAGGCCATTCTTCTTTGGGAGCATAATATCAAGGATAATCAAGTTAGGTGTTTCTTCTATGGCTTTGCGAAGACCTTCCTCGCCATTAGAAGCCCAATCCACTTCATATCCCTCGTCTGCTAAGTTGAGTTTTAATCCTTTGACCAGGTCTTCTTCGTCTTCGATGATTAATATCTTTTCATCCATTTTGTTTATCCTTTTTTGGGTAAGAAAGAGGGAGAATCACATAAAAAATACTGCCCTTCCCTAGCTCGCTTTCGACTTCAATCCGCCCGCCATGAGTCTCGGTAATGTGTTTAACTAAGGTCAAACCCAGGCCACTTCCTCTACTTTCTGAAACAATTTCATGTTTTGAGCGGTAGAATCTTTTAAAAATTCTGGATATTTCTCTGTGCGAGATACCTATACCTTTATCTGCAACCTGGAGGACTGCATTCTCGTTCTTTTTAAATAATCTTATAGTTACTTTTTTATCCTTTGGCGAAAATTTCATGGCATTGCTTAAGAGATTAACTAAGATGCTCGCTACAGCTTCCCCGTCAAAATTCATTTCCGGAAGATCTGTGGCAATATCTTCTTGAATAGAAAAGCCTTTTTTCTCCAGATGATAGCGATATGATTCTACAGTGTCTCGAATAACCTGGGCCAAGTTACTTTTTTTAAAATTGAATTCTTTCTTGCCCATCTCGATCCGGGAAAAATCAAGGACATTGTTAATCATGTGCGAGAGGCGTTCGCTTTCTTTTGTGATTATTTCATAGGCCTCCTTTCTTTCTTCATTTGTAAGATTGTCTTTGCGCTGGAGTGTCTCCCCGTAGAGGCGTATGAGAGTGAGAGGAGTTTTTAACTCATGGGAGACATTATGAACAAATTCAGTTTTCAGGCGTGTTGTTTCCGACTCACGGGAGATATCACGCGCTATAAGGAAAGCACCTAAAAGCATCAAAACTACAATAACTGTTAGCAGAACACCATAGAAAATATTTTCTCGCAAAGCTGTCTGCTCAAGGTCATTCAAGGCGGGCTGAGAAACAACAACCTTCCAGGGGAATGGGAACTGGCGATAAGAGAGTGTTAGAGAGTCTTTTGAAGGCAATTCTTCTTTTCCGGTCAAAATATTTTGAGCGCTTTCATCAATCATCTGAAGATGAAGTCCAGAATCCTTTGTTACATCCTCTAAAACCTTTGGCAAAATTTCTTTATTAAGAGTGGATAGATTCCAGCTAAAGCCGCCATAAAAAGTCTTATTCGCCTGGAAGTCCGGCAGAATGCCATAAGAGACGAGGTGGAAATTTTCTCCACGAGAAGTAAGGAATCGTTCTGCTTGTGCTTCCCCTCCCATCCGAGAAAGTGTAAGCTTTTCTTTTATTTTTGGGACGGCCTCACTCCTTAAAAAATCTGCAAAAATCAACGCCTGAAGGTAAGTAGATTGTTGCTTTCGGAGGTCCTGATAAGATTTATGAATTTCAGAATATTCCCCTTCATTAAATTTATCATTTAGAATTGACTCGATTTCAGTTATAAAAAAATCATATGAAGGAAGGTTAAGAAGCCAAACTCCATTCTGTATATTCTCATAGAGCTTGAGCAAAATTTCCAGGCTATTTTCTTCTTTGTTTTGACACTGAAGAATTACGCTCAACTCAACTGCGGCCACAACTCCGTAGGGATGTCCGGCTTTATTCTGGAGCTGTCCATACTTGGAAGAAAGTTCGCTGTACACTTTATAAGCTTCATCATATTTTTGAAAAGCCGAAAGACAGCGCCCCAAGCCTTCTAAAGCAATTGCCTTGTGCTGCCTTGAAGGAGCAGATGTCGCGCAATTCCGATATAACTCAGCAGCTCTGGAGTAATTCTTCTGCGAGAATTCAAATGATTCTGCTCTTTGAAGTGTTTGTGCAAATTGACTGTTTGATACACTCTTTTCCCATTGAAATACCGAAACTTCTTCTCTTCCGGTTTTGGGGATAATGATTTGATAATTATTATCGAGCAGAAAAAGCTGCCCTGCGATATTTTTTGCAAGGGTAGAATACCCGGATAGGCTTTGATCAGTTTCTTTTGGCTGGGTTAAGCGAATAAAATTTTCTCGCTTTAAAACATCTCTTTCATACCCAAGGAGTACATCCTCGATAGATTTGAGTGCAGCTTCGCCTGAAACCCACAGGCTAGACTCAAGGGCTCTTTTGACTGCTTCCCGCCTTTTCGCAAAAGTCGCTAAGCTTAAGTAACCAACAATTAGGGAGGGAAGTAAAATTGCCAAGATGAATATTAGAACCATTTTTCTTCTGGCTAATATACCCTGTGTAAAGATTTTCATTATGGATTTTTTAATCTTAATCAAATTATACCGAATATAATCATCAAAATGTAAAAAAAATGTAAAAGATTGTCTTTAAAAGTCAATAAAAAATCCTCAGGAAAGAGAGAATTTTATAGAATTAGCCTGTAAAAAGCTAATATAGAATAGACTTTGTTCTTAATTTCTAGTTAAGCAAGTTTACTTTTATAGATATTCCGCTCTTTTCTCCGCTGCTATTTTAAGCTGGACTTTGGGAGGCTATGGTCTTTCTGCCTTAAAGGTCAGGTTGATTCCCTTATGCCAGTTCATTAAGCCAGGGCTTTCTGGAACAGGTCCTAACCGTTCTGGAGGGAGAGAAATGGAAAAACAACTAAAAGCAATACTGCCGTCAGAATAGCTCGTTTTTTCATTTCTGTCCTCCTTTTCCCTTTGTATCTTCAGGAAGGAAGTTTTCCATCACCCAGACTTCGGCACTGGGCGTTCCGGAGGTGAAGGCGATACGCTTTCCATCTGGATGAATACTTAAGTTAAATATTCTGTCTATAGTTAATCCGAGATTTCGAGCCTCCCCACCTTCTGCAGGAATCATCCACAACTCACATTTCTTATCCTGCTTTCTATAGTCCAATCCTTTAGCAAAGAGAATCTCCCGACCGGTGGGAGTCCAAGCATATAGTCCGATCGTTTCAGGTAGCGGAACTTTAATAAGGTCGCAGGGTTTTCCACCAGCGGCAGGAATGACTCTCAAGACATCTGTTAATTTTTTATCAACCATT
>CBFDDY010000074.1:0-9487 GCA_965603705.1 uncultured bacterium
CTCATCATAATGTGGGAGGCTTGCCTGAAGGATTGAAGTTCAGGCTGGTTGAACCGCTAAGGGAATTATTTAAGGATGAAGTCAGGGCTCTTGGATTAGAGCTTGGGGTGGATAAAGATTTTATCCTTCAGCATCCTTTTCCGGGACCGGGGCTTGCAGTTCGCATTGTAGGTGAAGTTACCAGAGAGAGGCTCAGGATAATCAGGGATGCGGATGACATCATTATTCAGGAGATCAAAGCTGCCGGAATATACCATGACTTATGGCAGGCTTTTGCTGTTTTGCTCCCTGTACGCTCTGTCGGGGTTATGGGAGATAAAAGGACTTATCAGCGGGTCGTTGTAATCCGTCTTGTTCAGAGCATTGATGGTATGACAGCAAACTGGTTTTCAGCTGATTCTAGAGTTTTATCCTGCATATCCAGCCGTATTGTAAATGAGGTGGATGGAGTAAACCGGGTGGTTTATGATGTAACATCCAAGCCTCCGGGGACGATCGAATGGGAATGAGATCAAATTTTATCCATCTGCATGTTCATTCAGAGTATAGCATTCTGGATGGGTCTGTTAAAATTGCTGGGCTTTTAGAATCGGCATCTCAAAAGGGAATGACGGCTGTAGCAGTTACAGATCACGGTAATGTTTTTGGAGCGGTTAGCTTTTCCCAACAGGCACGGATAAAAGGTATCAAGCCAATCCTGGGATGTGAATGTTATGTAGCACCAAGAGGCCGCAAACATAAAAAGACGAGCCTTAAGGGGCAAAACTATTTTCACTTGGTTTTACTGGTCAAAAATGAAGTTGGTTATAAGAATCTCTGTCAGTTGATCACAAAATCATATCTTGAGGGTTTTTACTATAAACCTAGAGTAGATAAGGAACTTCTGTCTCAGCACAGCGAAGGTTTAGTGGCCTTATCAGCCTGCTTGAAAGGCGAGGTCAGTGATTGTTTGAATCGGGGGTATGAAGACAAGGCCGAGGAAGCTGCGCGGGAATACATGTCCATTTTTTCTGAAGGAGATTTTTATATTGAAGTCCAGGACCATGGCCTTGAGGAGCAAAAGAAGATCAATCCTTTATTGATCAAACTAGCAAGAAAACTCGAGTTGCCCTTAGTCGCTACTAATGATGTCCATTATCTGAATAAGGATGATGCAGATAGCCACGATGTTCTCCTATGTATACAGACAAACAAAAAAGTAACTGATGAGGACCGGATACGGTTTGGCACCCAGGAATTCTATTTTAAATCAGCTGATGAGATGATGAAGCTTTTTAAGGACTGTCCTGATGCGATAGAGAATACAGTAAAGATCGCTGACAAGTGTGATTTTGAGCTTTCTTCATCAGGATATCATTTGCCTCATTTTGATCCTCCTCAGGGGTTTTCACTAAATGAATTTTTCGAAAAAACAGCCAGGGATGGATTTAGAGAAAGGATGAAATCCTTGCATAGCCGGATAGAAAAAGGAGAACTCTCCGGCTTTGAGGAATATGAACGCAGGCTGGAAAAGGAAATACAGCTTGTGGAAGAAATGGGATTTGAAGGGTATTTCCTGGTCGTCTGGGATTTGATCCGGGAGGCAAAATCAAAAAATATACCTGTTGGTCCGGGCAGAGGTTCTGCAGCAGGTAGTTTGCTGGCGTTCAGTTTAGGCATCACTGAAATTGACCCATTTGAGTATGACCTTTTGTTTGAAAGATTTTTAAATCCGGAGCGGATCAGTCTGCCGGATATAGATATTGATTTCTGCGGAAGACGCAGGGATGAGATCATATCATATGTCACTTCAAAATATGGTAGAGAAAATGTCTGTCAGATCATTACTTTTGGGACTATGGCGGCGCGTCAGGCAGTAAGAGATGTAGGTCGGGCCCTGGATGTCCCTTTGTCTCAGGTTGATAAAATTGCAAAAATGATTCCTTCTCTTGGGGAGGATTCGTCCATAGCGGCTGCGTCTAAAAAAATACCACAGTTAAAAGCTCTCAGGAAAAAAGAGGCCTTTGTTGAACGGTTGCTTTCAGTGGCTGAGAAACTGGAAGGCCATGTCCGGCACCCTTCTATTCATGCGGCAGGAGTGGTGATCACTCCCAGGCCGCTGGTTGATTTTGTCCCGCTTTACAAGTCAGTAAAAGATGAGATAACAACTCAATTCCCCATGCAAGACATAGAGTCTATCGGCCTTCTAAAGATGGATATCCTGGGGCTGCGGAACTTGACGGTTATCCAAGATACTATTG
This sequence comes from uncultured bacterium, assembly GCA_965603705.1. Classification (GTDB taxonomy): domain Bacteria; phylum Acidobacteriota; class Aminicenantia; order Aminicenantales; family Aminicenantaceae; genus JAUVXM01. Next base: position 2,241 of record CBFDDY010000074.1, read on the forward strand.
ATCTGGTTGGGGAAGCTAAAGGTGAAAAGATCGACTTGCATAATATTTCCCTGGATGATGAAAAGATTTTTCAGGTTTTTCAGGGCGGAAATACGGACGGTGTTTTCCAGTTTGAAAGTTCAGGCATGAAAGATCTGCTTAGACGGGTTAAACCGACAAATTTTCGGGACCTTATTGCTTTAAATGCGCTTTACCGCCCCGGCCCCTTACAGAGCGGAATGACAGAAGATTTTATTAAATGTAATAATAATCCTACTCTAATAGATTATGAATTCCCTGAGCTGGAACCGATTCTAAAAGAAACAAAAGGACTGATCGTATATCAGGAACAGGTGATGCGGATCGCGACAGATATTGCTGGGTTTTCCATGGCGGAGGCTGATCTGCTGCGTATAGCGATGGGAAAGAAAAAAACTTCGGTGATGAAAGCCCAGAAAAAACGTTTTGTGCAAGGAGCCAAAGAGCGAGGCATCAGCCAGTCCAAGGCTAGTAAAATATTTGAACAGATTAATTATTTTGCCGGATATGGTTTCAATAAATCTCACAGTGCGGCCTATGCTTATCTTGCTTATCAGACTGCTTACCTCAAGGCCTATCACCCGGAATATTTTCTGGCGGCTCTCTTGACATCTGAAGCAGATAGAGGGACTACTTCCCAGGTGGTCAAATATATCAATGAATGTAAAGATATGGGAATAAATGTTCTTCCTCCGGATATCAATAAAAGCAACATCAACTTTTGTGTTCAAGGTGGGGACATCTGTTTTGGATTAGCTGCTGTAAAAAATATCGGAGAAGGAGCTGTGCGTAAGATCATTGAGGCCAGGGAGCAGGAAGGAGAGTTTAGTTCTCCTTTTGATATCTGCAAGCAAGTTGGACCAAGAGTATTTAACCGGAAGGTTATTGAAAACTTGATAAAATCCGGAGCTTTTGATTCTATGGGATGGAAACGCTCCCAGCTGTTTCAGCTTGTTGATGAATTAATAAAGTATACTCATGATTTTGATGAAATGAAATCATCAAATCAGACGCTTCTTTTCGGTAGCAGCCAGATGGAGCCTCCTCCGATTCCAGTAGAAGTAAAAGAGATGGAGGAGTGGGAGAGATTAAAATATTTAGCCTATGAAAAAGAAGCGCTCGGTTTTTACATCTCAGGGCATCCTCTGCAGCAGTATAAAAAGAGACTCAGAGGACTTGTAACTCATTCTATAAGTCAGCTTCACGTAAATTTAAATTCGCATAGCGAGATTCGACTTGCCGGGATAATTTCTTCTGTGAAACCTCTTAAAACCAGGAAAGGGGACAGGATGGCTACTTTTGTCCTTGAGGATATGGACAGCCGTATAGAGGTAGTCGCCTTTCCTGAAAGCTATGGAAAAGAATATGAGTCTATCCAGGAAGGACTGCTTGTATGGGTCAAGGCTTTAGTCCAGAGCAATGGAGGGAGCATCAGAGTTCAGTTATTAGAGATTATTCTTTTGGAGGATGCTTTCCAAAAAAAGGCCAAGAAATTGATCCTGCGGATCAACCTGCCTGTTCTTGAGCGCTCTGTTTTTGACGAGATCAAGGCTCTCCTGATGGAGTTTAAGGGCGAATGCCCGGTATTATTAGAGCTGGAGACAAAGGACGCACTTAAAGTATTGCTCCAGTCTGTAGATATCCAGGGTGTCAAGTGTGCCCGGGAAATGATAGATCGACTTGAGGATCTATTAGGAGAGAAGGCGGTTATAATTCAATATTAAAGGGGTAAAATGTTTAAACAGATTTCCAATGAATTAAAAAATCATGCACCCTTTACTATTTTTGGCGCTATGACCGGGATAGGTGTCATGCTGGTTTTTCAGACAATACCCAAGGATATATCTCATAAAATTTTTTTCATCCTTCATCCAGCCCATGTGCTTTTAAGTGCCCTTGTTACAGCCTCTATTTATGAACTCCATCAATGCAAGCAGGTTAGCAAAAAAGGTATTAAAGGAAAATGTAACTTTTTAGTTCTGCTATTGATCGGTTATATTGGTTCGATCGGGATTGCTACTATCAGTGACTCGGTTATTCCCTATTTAGGGGAAATTTTACTAAAAATGCCGAATCGAGGCATTCATCTCGGTTTTATTGAAAAGTGGTGGCTTGTAAATCCTTTGGCTGCTGTTGGAGTAGCAATTGCCTATTTCCGGCCGGCCACTAAATTTCCTCATACTGGTCATGTTCTGCTTAGCACTTGGGCGTCGTTATTCCATATTTTAATGGCCGTGGGGGGGACTTTAAGTGGCTGGTCTTATTTTATTGTATTTGCCTTTTTATTCCTTGCGGTCTGGGCACCTTGCTGCCTGAGCGATATTGTATTTCCTCTTTTATTAGTTAAGGAACAAAAATTTAACCAATAGCCCTCTTAACCTGCATTATGCATGAGGCGAGGTTAACCTGACCTATTCATAAAAAAATGGCGAAGTTTCTATTATTAATTTATTTTCAGTAATATGCAAAATTTTTTCAAGGATAGTTATTTTAAATCTTTTCTCGTTTTCATTTTTAACTTTAATCGCCATTTTTTTACCAAAGGCGAGCCGATTTTACTGCATCTGCTTCGTTACAGGGCACTTGCGGTGAAGGACCACAGCTTCATACCCTGTGCCTCGCATCTGCAGCAACCTCGACTCGTGAATAATCCAGGTTAATTGCTTACTTTTATCTCAACTCGTTTTTGAGTCATTCCTCCGTGCTGGGATTTCACCTTAAATTCAACCCATCCGCTGGAGCCATTTAGTTTTACTAAGGCACAGAATCTGAGAGTTTGTTTGCCTTTAAGCCTAAATTCCACCCCTTTTCCAGTTACTATTTCTATTACGGCCCGGCTGTTTGTTGGTTCAGTTTTTACTTGGCCTTTAGGAGCATTAATAATTGTAATGTTTTTTGAAGAGCTGACTGTGATCTTATCCTTTACAGCCCGTTTAAGTTTAAGAGCCCGGTCTGAAGCCGTAGGGTAGACCCTGTCATTTTTTACAACCACTTCTACCCAGTAAAGTTCGTCTGTTGCCGGGGTAATGGCTGTCTCTTCTATCTCTACTTTAGGGAACTGGCTGGCACAGTACATAACAAAATGGGCATTTTTCTCTGATTCCATTTTAATGTACCGGGCAGGGGGAGTTCTGCTCATGTGCTTTTTCCGGGTGCCGCCGATCCATATTTCCCCGAGGTCAGGATGGGTACATTTATGTGGCATGATCCAGCCTTCTCCGGTTAGTTCTATGTCGATCCATTTAAGCAGTTCTTCATCCGAGACTCTGTTATCGTCATTTTCGTCAGCTGCAAATGCGGGTGACCCCCAGAGCTCGATAAGATAGGCATAAGCTCCGAGCATATCATAGGTTGAGGCCTGGGCTTGCCCCGATCCACCTGTAGGCGTGGGATGGTAGTTTTTTAGAATACGTGCTCCCATATTGACAATTTTTGCCTGGGCGTTCATGTCTTCCTCATACCCGGAACGCACTTGGATGTCAAACGCTTGGGCATATTTGTTGTCTTTGCGAATCTCTTCAAGATACTGATTGAACCTTTCCTGCGCTTGCTGCTGCTCGGCTTCGCTTTGTTGGCTATCTTTTCTGGGGGGGGAGACAAACATGATAAGCCTGCCTGTGTTATGGTAATGAAAACCGGCGAATATGTTTTTGTGTTTCAGCATAAATTCATAGGCATTTCTGGTGCATGGCTCGGACATGGGGTAAGGGTTTCCTGCCTGCAGGTTCCAGCCTGAAGGGTAATTCCGGTTAGGATCAGGGCCGCCGATATCGTCTTCGTTTATCATGCCGTCCCCATCGTTGTCATATCCTTCCGATCCTATACGGCGGAAGCGTTGGCCCTTTTCTCTTTTATCTTCTATCCGGACAAATTGCCTTTTATCTACTGATAATTTGTATTCTCCCTTTGGATCTTCGCTATACATAGTAGAGAGCTCGCCATCACCGTCAACATCTTCTGTCCGGTCTTCATCGTAAAGACCGTCGCCGTCATTGTCTTCAGGCCGGAAAGGTTCGCGGGGATTGTGGGGAGTATTGGGGTAGACAACATATGATTCATTGGCATCGACATTGAGGCCCGGTAGAATATAAAAAGTGCAGTCATTTACCAGGTTATATACATAAGGATCATAATCATACCTGGTAAGAAGATACCACATAAGGTAAAGGGAACAGGAAATACCATTAACCTCGTTTCCGTGTACTGCCCCATCGACCCACATAGCCGGCTTGTCTATATCTTTTCCGGTTGATCTTGCCGTAATGGTTATAAGATATTGCTTGCGTCCCATCCGGCTTTTTCCAATGCTTTCGATATCCGCCAGGTGAGGGTATTTTTTTTGGATGTCGTGCATTATCTTTGTCCATTCAGCATACGAATAATACCGGCTCCAGCTCAGGGGAAAATCTAGTTCACCGTGGTAACCTCCTGGGCTTTTTTGCAGTTTTTTCTGGGCGAAAACCGGGGATATAAAGGCTGTCATTAGAAAGGCAGCCAGGGTAATAATCAAAATATTTTTTAAGCTTTTATTTATATTCATCTTAGTCTCCCCTTTTCTATTGAATTGTGACGTTTTTTGTTTTAGTGCCGCCTTTTTGAGAGGTTACCACTATTTTTAGGGGAGTGTTCCCCTCCATGGCAATTAGCCACTTGACCGTGCGCTTTGGACCGGTCTGTTTTAGGGTCTGAGGCTCCGGTCTTTGCTGCTGCGGGCTGCTCTCCCGGGGATAATACTGCGGCCTGTAATAGCGTGACCAAGGCCGCCTGCGCTGGCTTTCCTGTGCTATGGGCTTGCTTTTTTCCACATACCCGGGAATATTTTGCACTCCTTCCAGGACTCCCAGTTTCTGGAAGGGTGTCCCCTGAAGGAAAGTAAGTTTATCCCTGTCGCCGATAAGCCAGGCCACGTCTTCTCTGTTTCCGGCAAGCTGAGCTCCCCGGGCGAGATGAGTCGCCAGTTTTCCTTTATTTTCTATCTTAGCAGTTATCTCTATTATTTTGTATTTTCCTTTAGATTTACTTGCCTTATTTGTTGTGTATAACACATGTGTTTTTACATCGAAGATCTCTATTTCCGGCATCAGGCCTGCTCTGAATAGTTCAAACTGCCAGTGTTTTTCACAGACGTCCAGGAGGGGCTCCCCCGGTAGGGCGTTATTGCTGTAATATTTTGGTATCCAGCCGCCAATCTCACCTTCACCCAGTTCGGGGTGCTTATATTTTTTCCAGGGTAAAAATAATTTACCATTGTATTTTTCGTCCTGATATTTTAATAGGGCGCGCATCTGCTTCAGTCTGACATCCTTTCCTTCGAACTGGGGGAAATCCTTAATATCCCGGCTCGGGTTCCAAAGCTCTGTGGTAATAGAATATATTCCATATTGCATATAAGCCCAGTCCGTTGCCATGCCATAGCTGTAGCGGCGGTCCCTGATCTCATCATAGCTTACTCTCCACCCGCGCGGCAGTTCATACCCGCGCATAGCGGCGTATTTGTTTTTAGAGGTTTTTTTAAGCTCTTCTTTAAATTTATTCAGCAGTTCCGGTTTTTCCCAGGCTTCCGGCACTTCTTCTCCGATGATCTCAAGGTATTTTTTACCCATGATCAGGTCAAAGACAGCTACATCTTTTGGGTGAAGTTTCGGGTGGGGGGCTGTTCCCATAGGTCTGAATGTAAATCCACCGGAAGTATGATAAAATTGAGCCATTAATATATTTCTGTGATTTGTAAAAAACTCTGCAATTGCCCGTGCTTCAGGGGAGGAAGTTGGGTAGGTTCCTGAGCCTCCTGCCAGGCCATCATCCTTGAACCAACCTTCTGGGAAGTTGCGGTTAAGATCTATTCCTCGTTCAGAATCTTCTCCCCGCTTGCCATCACCGTCATTGTCTTTGTCTTCCCTAATCACTGCATACCGCTGCTTTTTGGTTTTTTCACTCTTACTCAGCGGTACCATTAAACGGGGATCGGCATCATCTATTAGATAGCGGCCTTTGGGATCTTTATAACGGAACTGGGTTATGTGTCCGTCTCTGTTGAGGTCATCGCCGCCATCTTCGTTTATTTTTCCGTCTCCGTCGTCATCCTGCTTCATACTGTTGTATCGCTGGGGGATTCCTCCTTCGATGCTGTTGTATAATCCGTCAGGATTTACGACCGGACAGATATAAAAAGTTTTATTGTTGATGAGCTGGGTTATCTCTGGGTCAGAATTGTATCCGGAGACCAGTTTATCAATTGTATACAAGCAGACTTCTGTGCCGGTGAATTCGTTTCCATGCGTGCTGGCGCAGATCCAGTGCCCGGGTTTTCCCTGGTAATTTTGCATAGGGATTACATTTTTGACTCCTTCCCGGCGCATGTTGCGCAGTTTTACATATGAGTCAATCGTGGTCCCGGTTTTCATGTTTGAGATCACAAGCACATAGAGGGGCCTTCCCATATTGCTTTTGCCGATTTCAAGCAGCTTGGTGATATGCGGGTACGCATGGGCTATTTGTTTAATATATTTTACCGTGCTCGTATATCCGTGATAATCATTAAAGCTGATAGGAACTTTTTGAGCCGTAGCATCAATTGTGCTTATTAAACTAATACAGATCAAAAGCGCAAGAACTAATTTGAAATGTTTCATGAGGTTAAACCTCCTTTTTTAACGGGATACAAGTATTATTAACTATTTTTTGTAAAAATAAAGAAGTTTTTATTTTTTTAGCAATGAATTTGTATTATAATCGTGAATTCAAAATGAGATTATTTAAAATCACAATCCTCTTATTCCTGTTATTCTCTATCCTTTTACTGGTAGAGGGGAAAGGACTTGATCAGAAGCAAGTCAAGGCTTTTCGTACGGAAGAAGGGATTAAAATCGATGGAATTTTAAATGAAGTAGTCTGGCAATTAGAGGGTTTTGGCGGTTTCCTCCAATCCGACCCAAATGATGGAGCCCCTGAGACAGAAAGCACAACTGTTTGGATAGCCTTTGATGATAAAAGCTTGTATATAGCGGCTAGGCTGGATGATACAGATCCGGAGAACATCGTCCGCCGGCTCGGACGCAGGGATGATGAAGTTGAATCAGACTGGTTCACTTTTGCCGTTGATCCCTATTATGATAGAAGAAGCGGTTACCTGTTTGCGGTTAATCCTTCCGGGTCTATTATGGATGGTACGCTTTTTAATGATGAAGGCAAGGACATGACCTGGGATGGAGTCTGGGAAAGTGCTGTGT
>CBFDDY010000075.1:0-9483 GCA_965603705.1 uncultured bacterium
TTCTTTCTCAGACTATCTTTGCCAATGTGGCCACTTTGCCGGAGGATGTCTTTGACGATAAGCTCGTGCCACGCTTGCGGATATTATCTAAGGGAGAGTACGCAAAAAACGACCGTATTGTAACAGACTTTGATTCTAATGGCTGGCCTCAGTTAGGACGTAACCGCGCTATCCGGGCTATTCGCAAAGGCTTTGCCCTGCATATTGCCGGGGACCAGCATTTAGGGACTACTATTTGTTATGGGGTGGATGAGTGCAATGATGCCGGTTTTGCCTTATGTGTTCCCTCTATTTCTAATGTATGGCCGCGCCGCTGGTATCCGCTCCTTCCCGGAAAAAACAGGGAACCTGGTGCTCCAAAATACACCGGCGAATTTACAGATGGATTCGGGAATAAAATAACTGTTCATGCTGTTTCAAATCCCACGTTTACCGGAAAAAAGCCGTCTAATCTATATGACCGGGCCACCGGATTCGGCTTGGTACGCTTTAACCGGGTGACCCGGGACATTACTGTTGAATGTTGGCCGAGGTCAGGAGATCCCAATGTTGCGGACAACGAACAGTATGCGGGCTGGCCGGTCAAGATAAACCAAATGGATAATTACGGACGAAAAGCGGTTGCCTATCTTCCAACATATAAAGTATCAGGTTTAACAAACCCGGTATTTCAGGTAATCGGAGAAAAAAAAGGTGACATTATTTACACTCTAAGGATCAAAGGAAATTCCTTTACTCCCTGGATTTTTTCAGTTGGTACTTATACTGTGAAGTTGGGGGAACCAGGTACTGACCGAATGAAGGTTTTTCATGAGGTGACTCCGATTGCTGAAAAGGGAGGAAAAGTAATTGAAGTTAATTTTGAGGATATTGAGGAAGGATTACGAAGATAACTGAGAGAATAACCAAATAACTAATTACATTTTCTGAATACTCTGTCTTGAAATATATTACAAATTAATCCAATAAATTCCATAAAAAGGGTTGACAAGTTACAATTTATTCCATAATATTCCATATACTGTGTACAAAAGAGGTGAAATATTCTATGAAAGATAATATTTTTACAGTCGATCAGATAGCTTCTTTACTTGATCTTCATACTAAAACCGTAAGGCGGTATATTCGAGAAGGAAAGCTTAAAGCAAATAAAGTAGGGGGGCAATGGCGAGTTATGAGGGATGATCTTGAGAGATTTGTGGGAAGCGAAAATATTTTTAATATTGAAAGTGCCAATGGAAGAGTCTTAAAAGAATCTTTTGGCTCCATGGAGAATGAGTACAAGAAAGTGGCTCGGGTTTCAACAGTAATTGACTATTATGTAAAAAACAAAGAAGAAGCTGAAAGAATTTCGAACTCAATTATTGCTGTCATGAATAGCAAAGATCCTGAGTACGGCAATGCAAGATTTGATTTTATTTATTATGAAGATCAAAGGAAAGCAAGATTTATTTTATGGGGTGGACTTCGGTTTATTGGTAACTTGCTTATTCTTATCTCTGAAATCTCTCAATAACTGTGAACGTGTTAACCTGAACTATTCATAAAAAAGGTTGATATTTATGTGAATGGGCTGCTTTATAGACAGGAGAATATTATGAAAATTAAAGCATCAGATGTAAAAAAAATAAGAGATAAAACCGGGGCAGGTATGATGGATTGTAAAGAAGCATTGGAATGTTCAGAGGGCGATTTTGCCAAGGCTGAAAAAATATTAAAAAAAAGAGGACTTGCATATGCAAAGAAAAAAGAAGATAGAGCTGTAAAAGCTGGAAGGATTTTCTTGAAAATCAGCAAGGATAAAGGTGTATTATTAAAACTTCTTTGCGAAACAGACTTTGTCGCTAAGAATGAAGACTTTATTGCCCTGGGAGAAAAATGTATTACCTCTATAGATAAGAAAAGTTACTTAGAAAAAAATGATGAATTGGAAGAATATGTTAAAGATACTATTGCAAAAATGAAAGAAAATATAGTTCTTGATAAATTTAGTACTATTAAAGCCGGCTCAGATGATATTCTCAAAGGCTATATCCATGGAGAAGGGCAAATCGGAGCGATAGTGATGCTTAAAATCGGCGATATATCCCAAAAAGATAATAGCAGAATTAAAGGATTAGCTAAAGACCTTGTTTTACATATTGCTGCATGCGCTCCTTTATATATTTCAAAAGATAATGTCGATGAGTCTTATTTAAAAAAACAAAAGGAAATATTCTTAAAGCAAGCTCATAATCTTGGTAAGCCAGATAAGCTGGTTCAGAAAATTACCCAAGGCAAAATGAATAAGCACCTTACTAAAATATGTTTACTTGACCAGAAATTTATAAAAGAGGAAAAACAATGTGTTTATGAAACAATAAAAATTATAAGTCAAGAAATTGATGTAGAGATTCAGGTAAAAGATTTCCTGTATTACAAAATTGGAAATAAATAGATTTTCCCTCTTTATTGTTGAAACATTATACGCTATATTATGCCGTGAAAAAAATGGAGATTAGTGAAACTGATGACCTGGAAAAAGATTATAGCCGGAATTACATGCCTAAGCTTAGCAGTTTTTTTAAATATTAATTGTGCATCAACAGCTGAAATTAAATCCGAACCTGAGCCATCCGATGAGCCTGAAAGCATAGAAACTGCCTCTTATATTGAGCCGGCGCTTGTTGCTATGAAGCCATATCATCATGCCATGGGTGAAGAGATGAGAAGATCTTTCCGCAGAGCAGATGAGATCATTATGGCCTTTTACACAGGAAACTGGATGGATAAACCGGAGGGAAAAACGTATTATTTTGATAAATTTTTTAAATTCAACCAAGAAACTTACACTTGGGGGCCTGTTACGAATATCCTGATTCCAGTGATTTTCCGGGAGCTAAAACCGCAAATTATCTATCAGCATGAATTTAAATCATTATCTAAGAATGACCAAATCGGCATATGCTGGGATTCTTATGATGAAACGCGGTTTGTTTATCTTATAGAAGGCGAATATTCAATTCTTTTTCTTAATCAGGAACTTGATGAAAAGACCTACACCAATCACCGAATTTTAATAGATATTTATCCTGTCACGAAATATTGTAATACAAAAACAGTATTTGACTTAATGATTCGTCAGGCGACTACATCTTTTCCCGGCCGCAGATAGTTTTGCTGCCGTCAAGCTTCCAGAACTCTGTATCCTGTTTCTGCTTTCCATATCCGCTGGCCTGGTCAAGATTTACCATTAAATCGTTTAAAGGTCCGATCTTCCCTTCAATTACTTTTCTTATTATTTGATGCAGCCAGGAATTATTGGGTTTTGTAAAAGGGCAGACCCGTTTGCAGTTGGAACAGCTGAATCCATTATAATCATGGCATGATTCAGGCTCTACAAACCACTTAAACGAGCCGGAGTTATTCGATGGGGATTTTCCTTCCCAGGTGCGGGGGCCGGCAGTTATAGAGTCGCTGGGGCAGTGTTCAGCGCATAGCATGCATGTTTTGCAGAATTCCGCCACTCCGAAACTAATGGGATTGTCAGGTATAAGCGGCATGTCGGTAATTACCTTAGCCAAACGGACCCGCGGTCCATATTTGGGAGTGACAAGCAGTCCTAAACGCCCCAGTTCTCCCAGACCGGCGTCAATAGCTATGGGGATACTCAATCCTACTCCATTTCCCGCAGGTAAGGCGCGGTATCCCAAAGCCCGGATAAATTCAGCCAGGGTCGTGGAAGTTACAGCCATGCGGGAATATCCATCACCTACAGCTGCAGAAGCCAGCCTTCCGGGAGAATTGGCAATCCCTTCGTAGTATTCCTCAAATGCCAGGGATACTACCCGGTTCATGGAACGGGGTATATACCAGGCATCCCGAGTTTTTTCATAGCGCTCGCCTTCTGTCAGCACCTGGGTAATATGCATCCGGTCTTCTCTTGTGGGGGAATAGATATCGGAATACATCCAGAGGGGATTCAATTCAGCGATTCCTGCTAGTGATGCTCCGTAAAACCGGGCGGCATGTTTTACTGCCAGAGATGCTTCTTCCCAGGTCATGTCAATGTCAGCAGGATTCCAAGGGCCCCGGTCTCCCAGGCCTTCCATACCTGCCTGGCCAAAAGGGCCATCCCAGCGGTAAGTTATGTCTCCTGAATAAGCAAATGTCCAGGCTGCTGTCATTAAAGCATAGTCGAGGCGAGTTTGATTGGGAACTTTCCCTTCACCTGTGATAAGGCGTTTGTAAGACAGGTCCTGAAGCTGGGATAGAGCTTTCCGGCGCTCAGGATCCCAACTGCTCCGGCTGAAGCAGTTTTCCTTTTCCTTCATGGGTTTGAGGACCTTTGGATCTATTTCATAAGGAAAATTTTTGTTTGTCCTTATCTCTACCGGGAAGTCGCCGTATTTATCCTGAGATTCTACAAGAATCCCGTTTTTGGTTTTTCCTAATACGGTGGGAGCGGAAACCCCCAGGCCAAGGGCAACGCTTCCTGTAGATAAAAGTTTAATAAAATTGCGTCTATCTAGAGAATTTTCTGGCATTAATCTTTCTCCTTCCCGGCTCTGTGGGAAAAAACAAAACGGTACAATAAGAAAGCCCAAACAAGAGCGATAAATCCAAGGATTGTGCCGATAACAAGGGCTCCTTTTGCAGCACCTTCTTGCAGAAAACTATATATAACTTCAAGCACAAATATGAAATATATATATTCAAAAAATGTCAACACCCACTGCCACCATTTTATGTGTAGCCCCTTTTTTTGAGCTGAAATTATTACTAAAAGAAAAACAGCCGTAGTAAATGCGCCAATAAAAATATGGGCCATAATCATTTCTCCTTCTATCAGGATAAGAGAGAAATAATAGTCATAATCACTTTCCATTTCAACAAGTTTCTTAACAGCTCACAGCTTTTATCCATTTTCCGTTTACTATTTTCTATTTTCTCAGTATCATAAATATCGATAATTTATATGATTATTTTTTGGGAAAATATTATTTCAATGAGGTTGTCATGAAAAAAACAACAATTAAACTATTATTCACAATTCTTATAGGTGCCTTTCTTTTCCAATCTTTGGCTTTTTCCCAGAGGAGTGGGTATTCCCGCGATGAATTCATACGCCGCCGCCAAGCTTTAATGGATAAAGTCGATGACGGCATGATCGTACTTTTTGGAAAATCCATGCCCCAGGAGGGGGCCCATATCCGCCAAGATAATGATTTCTATTATTTTACAGGGGTAGAGGACCTTAATTCCATTCTGCTTATGGCGCCGAAAACAGGGGAGTCCTTTCTGTTTTTACCCCGAAAGACTCCGCGCGAGGAAATGATCGAAGGCCCTAATCTGCTCAAGGATGAACAAGCCCGAGAAAAAACAGGGATGACAGAGATATATCCCCTGACCTATTTTGATGAGCTAATTGCGCGCAGGGCCAAGCAGTTAGGATTGAGATTTCATGTGCGCTTGTCACCAGGAGATACAATTGACAATGCCCGCTGGGAGACGCGGATATTTAGCGGTCGCAAGAACAGGATCCATTATAATGACCAGATATCTTTGGATAATTACCGCATTAAAAAACTTAAAGAACATTATCCGATCTGCAATTTTGAGGACATTGTCCCTCATATCGATAGATTACGCCTGCTAAAATCACCCGAGGAGATCGAGATCATACGCCGCAATGGCAGGATATCGGCAGAAGCAGTAAAACAGGCGATGCTGGCCTCCCGGCCGGGAGCTTATGAATACGAAGTTGAAGCAGCTGCTATGTTTGTGATTTTAAGGAACGGCTGCCGGGGCTTTGCTTATCCCTCGATCGTTGCCTCCGGCCCTAACTCCTGTATCTGGCACTACAGCGCAAGTTCACGCAAGATTGAAGACGGTGACATTCTGCTAATGGATTTTGGCGGCGAGCTTGACTACATGTGTATGGATATCAGCCGCACCTGGCCGATCAATGGAAAATTCACGCCTGAACAGAGAGAATCTTATACTATAGCGCTTGCAGTCCAGAAAGCTTGCATTGAAGCCTACCGTCCGGGAGTTACATCTGCAGACGTACAGAAACATGTAGCTGAGGTTATGAAGAAAAAAGGATTAGATCCTAGAGGATTAAAGGGTGGTATAGGTCATTATGTAGGAATGTCCACCCACGATGTAGGTCCGCATGGTATTCCTTTAGAGGAGGGCATGGTCTTTGCTATTGAGCCCGGGCTTTATTACCCGGAAAAAGAGCTCGGCATCCGCATCGAAGATACAGTCCTTATCACAAAAGACGGCTGTGAGGTCTTAAGCAAAGATGTTCCCAAGGAGATAGATGAGATAGAAAAACTAATGGCACAAAGAAAATAGGTTATTTTAATTTATGAGTCTCACCCATAATACAAATTAAAAACAAGTTCAGTCAATAAAAAATCCGTTTCTACATGTCTCATTATGTGCACCTAAAGCTGTCCGGGTACCTCACTTTTGAGGTGCCATGCGATATTTCACGATGGAAGGGATATCCTCTTCGTCGTATTCTACGATGTACAAGTAATCTCCCTGGAAGGTGACGGGGAGCTCCTCCAATCCTTCTGCTTTGACCGACTGATGGATGGGAAGATAGAAATGATCAACGAATTCTCCCTGCTTGTTGAACACATCGATGAGGATGCCTTTTCCGGGCGCGATAGTGGAGGTCATAATCCAGATATCATCCCCCCGAATAAACACCTGCTGGACATCGTTTAAATGTTCAACTGGGGGCGCAAGCCGAAACACCCCAGGTCTTATCTCGATCCGCCCGGACTTATCCTGTTGTTGATACCGAATCCGCCGATATTCTCTGCCGAACTCTCTTTCAGTCTCCTTAAGGTCGAGGTTGAACAGTTTTAGGCGGTATTTTTCAGTATGGCATATGACGAGATATCTGTCCTTATAAGGCTTAGCGATGAAATTGGCAATATGATCGGCGATCATGGCTCTTTCTCCTAACCGCTTGGCGTACCATCTGGTCGAAAATCGCATTTCAGGTTCCTCGACGCTCCGATTATCCGAGATGTATCCTAGAATCCAGCGGACGTCAAGGATCTTCGGCTCCTTCCCTACTTTTTCGAATTTAGGAATCTCATCTCGGGCGCTCACGTATCGGCCGTCATAAACACCGAATAACTTGGTAGTGCTGGTTTCCGGCCTGAATTCGCGGATAAATTCCCCTTCATGACTCATTATCACGAGTTTATCGGGCTGCCTCTGGAGAACGACGAGCGCTTCATCTGTGATAATAAATCCGCTGATCCCCTCAAACTCGCCAGGTCCTTGACCCTTCTTATAAAGGTTTTTAATGAACCGGCCGTCTGCACCGAATTTAAGGAACTGGTCTTCGTCGATCACGAAGAGAGAGCCATCCGGGGCGATCTGGATATCATGCGGAGATTTGAAAAAGTAATCACCCTGCTCATCCTGAATCCGTTGCACTTCTTGCAGGGTCAGAACACGCCCGGCATTTTCTCTCTCAGATTCCTCTGTCTTGTCAGCAAATATGGGGACGATATGCCCTGCCAGCATTGCTAGAACAGCACTAAGTATCAATATATTTCTCAAGCGTCCTTCTGTCATCATGCCTCCTTATATGTTCTATGCATAGAATACAGTCATAAGTATAACCACTGGAAATCTAAGAAAGTTGCTAACTTTCATAATAGCAGGGAATCAATCGGATTGGCGTGGGCTGCTTTCCATGCCTGAAAGGAAAAAGTGCTAATGATGAAATAGGTAATTGTTCTTTTTGAATAGGTCATCGGCAATTTTCATGAATGATTCCGGTCAATATAGCAGCTGAGGAACAATCAGAGTATATATGAAAATCTAATCCCCTAGTTCAGGGGTAAGGGGGATCTCAATTTTTTGTATGCTTCATTTGGGCTCATTTTATGATACTCTCTCTTTTCTGTGGGATTTTTGTTGACAGAAACTGTTTTTCCTAGGTATTATTGGTGATACAGTTGCTTAGAGGGGAAAGTTTGATGAAAGGGAGTAAAAATCATTACCAACAGAAAAACGAATTTCTAGGTAGTAGACTGCATCTACCAGAGACTTGTCCGAAAAACTATTTTTGTGTGGTATAGTGATGGGGTTAGTTCAAGAGATTACTGTATTTTATTACTTTGTATTTTTTCTTTTATCTCTATTTTTGCTTCTGCTCTAAATGCGGATAACATTCATGAGACAAGCAAAAACGGCGGTCTGATTAAGGGCAAGATACTACCGCGTCAAGATCAGAAAAATCCGAATGTATTCCCTAATTCAGATGATACCGCAAAAAGTTTGCTTAAGCAGCTGGATAAATACATCGCGGAAAAAGTTACAGCTGAGAAATTCTCCGGAAGTGTGCTGTTGGCCAAGGATGGGAAATCCTTTTTCAAAAAAGCATACGGTTTTGCCAGTCGCCGCTTTTGGGTTCCTAATAAGGTCGATACCAAGTTTAACTTGGGTTCCATGAACAAGCCTGTTCCCAATCTGGCTATTGGTTACCAGAAACGTAAGTATGAAGATGGCAAAGAAGTCTGGCAGAATAATCTTTTTTTCCATGAGAGCAAAGGCTCACCTGCAGGAGGAGGATTTTCAACCGTAGAAGATTTATTGAATTTTGATATCGCTTTGCGAGGAAGTACACTGATCAGCCAGGAAATCTGGAAATTACTAATCACAGAGAGGGCTGGCCCCTCTGAAGGCAAAAAAAAATGGGGCTATGGTTTCATCATAGAAAACCAGGAAAAATTGGGGCGCATTATTGGACACGGTGGGGGCTTCTTTGGCATCAGTTCCAATCTGGATATGTATCTGGATAGTGGGTATACAGTAGTAGTGATGTCGAATTACGGAGATGGTGTAGAGGTTGTTTCCGAAGAGATTCAAAAAGTTATTCATAGTCTTGTGAGAAAGAGCGATTACCTAGGACAGAAACCTCCCGGAACAACTCCTAAAGTCTTCGCCCCTGGGATTGTTTCAACGAAAAAATCTGAATTTAATGCGGCTTTCTCCCCGAATGGAAAAGATTTTTTCTTTTCTGTGAATGAGCCCTCAGGAAGAGAAACCATGATGTTTATGAAATGTGAGAACAATCAATGGACTCCTCCTCAAAGCGCTCCGTTCGTGAGTAATAAGAATGACTGTGATCCATTTTTCTCCCCCGATGGCAGCAGACTCTATTTCATATCTACGCGAAGTAAAAAGAATGATAAGCTATCAAAGGATTGGGATATCTGGTATGTGGAAAGAACGGATTCAGGCTGGTCAGAAGCAAGAAACCTTGGGCCACCTGTTAATTCCGATCATGATGAATATTATGTTTCATTAACAAGAGAGGGAGCAATTTATTTTGCCTCAAACAGAGCAGGTGGTTACGGATCCTTTGATATCTATAGATCAAGGTTTGTCGATGGACACTATTTAAAGCCAGAAAACCTTGGCGCTTCGATAAACACAAAGTATTTGGAACATGATCCCTTT
>CBFDDY010000076.1:0-9417 GCA_965603705.1 uncultured bacterium
GCTTACGTGAAGAAAATCACAGGATCGATGTATTAAACCGTATGTTAAATTGGTTTGCCAAATATTTAGAATAAGAGTATAATCAAAAAAAATTTAGGAGGAAAAATGAAAAAATTTATTGTATTAATTGGAGTTTTGTTAATTTTCGCAAGCGCTTCCTTTGCTGCTGATGTCTATGTTAAGCAGACGACTCATACAGATGAATTCTCAATGATGGGACAGAGTCAACCGGCCAAAGATGACATAAATGAGATGTGGATAGGGAAAGACAAATTTGCCATGGTCAGTTCAGAGACGACTATTATTATCAATCTTGATGATAAAAAGATGTATATGATAAATCATTCCACTAAGACATATGTTCCTATGGATCTTCCTCTGGATATTTCTCAATATTTCCCGGCTCAATTCTCTCAGATGATGAAGGGAGTAACCATAGAGGTTAAACCCACCGGGGAGACAAAGACTATAAACAGCTGGAAATGTGATGGTTATGATGTCAAAATGAATATTATGATGATGGATATGAAACAGAAAGTGTGGGCGAGCAAAGATGTGCCTTTTGACTGGAAAGCCTTTAATGAAAAAATGCTTCCTCAGTTTACACAAGCGATGATGAATATAGGAGGCGAGGCTATGGATGAGTTAAAAAAGATGGAGGGCTTTCAGATCAGGACTGAGATGAGCATGGATATAATGGGCGCAGAGATGAAAAGCTGGACTGAAGTATCTGAAATTACTGAAAAATCTGCCCCTGCCGGCATCTATTCTATTCCTGAAGGATATACTAAAAAAGATAAATTTTCAATGACGGATCTGCAGAAAAAGTAGAAAAATCTTCTTTGAAGAATTGTAAAAAAATTGCGATAGTATTTATTGCATTGATTTTTGCCGCAGCAATATCTTTTGCTGATAAGCTGCCTGATACTTTTCAGATAATCCCAAAGCCTAAAAAAGTTAAAATCCTAAAGGGCCACGGCCTTAAATTTGGTGGTTTAGAGGGCATAGCCATAAAAGGCGATTTTACCAGGCCGGTTATGGGGCCGATCCTGACAATCTTACCCTGGAAGGAAGCTGGGAGTAAAAAGATACTCACTCTTGCTCTAGCAAATGATAAGTCTCTCCCGGAATCCGGAGAAGGATATGTGCTCAATATACAAGATGGCAGAGCTGAGATAAAATCACATAAAGAAGCAGGTTTATTTTATGGTTGTCAGACATTGGAACAACTGCTGGAAGATGCCCGGGATACAGGGAGCGATCTGCCTGCATGCCGGATTGTAGATTACCCTGACCTTGATTACAGGGCAATACACATAGATGTAAAACATCATTTGGACACCCTAAAATACTATTATGAAAGCATTGACCGGCTGGCCCGCTATAAGATAAATGCGATAATTTTTGAGTTCGAAGATAAACTCCGCTACAGACGCCGACCGGAAGTGGGAGCGCCCCAGGCCATGAGCATCGATGAAGTGGCAGCGATGACGCGTTATGCCCGCCGCCGCCACATAGAGATCAGCCCTTTGGTCCAGGGATTAGGGCATGCGACTTATATCCTTAAACACGAAAAATATGCCCATCTAAGAGAAGACCCGGAAAGCAGATGGGCCTTCTGTCCTTGTGATGAGGGGACATATGAAGTTTTATTTGATTTGTACCTGGATGCGTTTGAGGCCACTCCCGGAAGTCGATTTCTGCATGTAGGTGGAGATGAGATTGGGGAGATAGGAAAATGTCCCCGCTGTAAGCCATTAGCGGCAAAGGAAGGGTTGCTGGCCCTCAATCTTTTATGGTTAAAACGAGTGTGTGATTTTGCCAGAGAGCATAACCGTATCCCTATATTTTGGGATGATATGCTGTTTAAATATGCGGGTGTGTGGGATTCGATGGGGCGGGATGAAGAGAAAAGTGAATTAGAGAAACTTTGGTCAAAAGGCGAACCGGTCCTTGATAGTGTCCTTGAGCAATACCCTAAGAATTGTGTGTATATGCGCTGGAATTATACTCTCGCCCGTCAAGCAGGCAATATCAAAGCTCTGGAGTGGTTTAAAAGTCGGGGATTGCAGGCGATGATAGCGACTGCAGCTCAGAATGTTCATCCTTTACTGCCGCAGGATGATAGAGTAAACATCATCCAAAGTTTTAACTGCCTTGCAAAGGAAAAAGGAATCACTGGTATGTTGTGTACGGCCTGGGATGATTCTTCCCCTCATATAGAGACTTTTTGGCGAGGCCTGATAGCTTCAGCAGAGTTCAGCTGGTTTTCAGGGGGACGCAGCTTAAAAGAATATGAGATCGCTTATCTACAGCGGGAATTCGGGCCGGAATGTATTGATGCTACTGATTTGTATTCCGAACTATTTAAGGGAGTCTCGTTCTGGAATCATGCTCTTTGTGCGGAGGGAAACCGCCGTAATATAAAAAAAATTGTGGACTTACCTGATTCAGGAAACCCGGGCACTTGGAGTATCAGGCATAAAGAAAGACTGAATATTGCCGGTAAGCAAGTCTTAAGATATGAAAGGCTTAAACTTCAGCTTAAGGATTTATCAAAAAAAGCGCTTCGTAACCACTATCATTTAAAACTTCATTCTGCTATCAATGATTTTCAAGTGACGTCTGCTTATCTGTTACTTGCTCTTGAGGATTGTGATAGCTCAGATAATGTGGTCAAGGCACCCGGATATCGCAAAGTAGAAAAGGCCCTGGAATACTTTGAACAAACCTGGCAAAATCTAAAAAATATTTATGCAGAAACCCGTTTTCTCTCCTACCCTGAGGATTATATTGCGGACCGCTATTTTCATTTAGCCAGTAAGAGCGAAGATCTATCTTGGATGGTGGAAGTGGAAAAGAAGTATCATGTTCTTGTTTGGAATTGGCTTGATTCTTATTAATTGAAAAAATGGGGGCAGGCTTAATGATAGGCCTGATCAGTTTGATAAAAATATCAGAGAACGGGAGATTAGTATCCCTAAAAGCTTATATATATACCCACTTGCTTTCTTCCTGGGCAGGTCAGCTCAATGGTTCTCTGCTATACCCGTTACTGTTGTTACTGCTGTGGTTGGGACTGTTATATCCTCTATACAGAAAAAAAATATTCATTAAGATCTAAGGCAGATGATTTTTCCATTTTCTACTCACGATTTTCCAATTTTAATATTTCACAATTTACAATTCTCTATTTACCTAGTATTATTTGGATAGCCTTTTTTAGGAGTAGTACAAATAAATATTGTCTTTAAAGGAGTTATCATGATACCCAGATTATTTAGACGTTGCTTTCTTGCCGGGCTTATTGTCGTTATTGCTATTACTGCAGTTTATGCCCAGAAACTTGAAACACCGGCAGAGCAAGCTCTGTATCAAAAGGGAGGGACTCTTTACGAACCTTTAATGGATTTCATCTATTTACTTGAATCACAAACAGAACTGATGAATGTTCAAAGGCTTACTAACACCCTTATGGATAGGGATGTAGTACTTTGTATTCTCTCAGACCCGCCTGTTTATAGTCCTGCTGATATTGCTAAAACAGGAAAGCCGGTTGTGCTTATCGCCAACAATGTTCATGGGGGTGAAGTAGCCGGTAAGGATGCCAGCCTGGAAATCATGCGGGATCTGATCATGGGTGATTTGCGTCCTCTGCTTAAAAAAGTCGTAGTTTTGAATATCCCGAGTCTGAATCCGGATGGAGCAGAAGTGCAGCGGCGTACAAATGAGCAGGGATTCGACATGAACCGGGATTACTTAAAACTTGAGTCCCAGGAAATTTTTGCCCTTGTCAGTAAAGTGATAAATAAATGGCATCCTGATATTCATGTAGATACTCATCATGGAGGAGCAGCTCCTTATGCTCTGGTCTATCAGACATGCATGAATCCGTCCGGAGATTCTGAACTGATCCGATTCGGGAATGAAGAAGTTATCCCTCGTATCAGAGAAGCTTTGCAGGCGGAAGATTATGACGGCTTTTGGTATTCAGGAGGACGCTGGGTAGAGGGCTCACCCCAATGGTCTCCAACCTCTGTAGAGCCGCGCAAGCAGCATGTATATTCTGCTCTTGCGAATGTGGTTGGATTCTTATTTGAAACCCCCAGCGGAGCCTACCGGGTAGTAAAAAACGGCGCAGAAGTTGTTGCTGTTCCGGCAGAGGAACGTTACAAACATCAAGTAAGAGGAGAGTATATCGGACTACGTGAATTGATCCGTTTTGCTGCAGAAAGAGGCGAAGATCTAAAACGTGTTATCGCAGAAGCAAAATTGCGGGCGCTTGAGCTTGGCAACAATGATTCAGACAATGACCAGATCCCTATAGAATATGAGCAAAAGGAAAAATTTAAGGAAGAATTCTGGATAGAGAAAAAAGATGGGGAACCTGGAGAATATATAAAGGTCAAAGGAGGAGTTCACACATTGTTTGAACCGACCCGGACCGCTACCCGTCCCTGGGGATACTTAATGCCTCCCCAGATGGCCCATGTAATCCCTTTACTGCTTGAACATGAAATTAGTGTTAAAAGGCTTTCCGAGCCTGTAGAAGTCGAAGTCGAAGTCTATTATGCTAAGGAAATAGTACATCCTGAATATTTCCAGGGTCACTATTTAAAAGAGGTTAAAGCAGAGAAGAAGGTTGAAAAAATAAAAATTCCTGAGGGTTCGTTTTTCATTCCTGCCGGACAACAGAAATCCAATTTGATCTGTTATATCCTGGAACCTGAAACCAATGATAATCTGGTCACCTGGGGATATCTGGATGATTTTCTCAGAGTAACTGCTGGCTTGGAAGAGGAAAAAGCGCGCCAAAAAGAACAGATGCAGAGGTATCTGGAAAATATGAAAAAGGAGCAGCGCGAGCAATTCCTGAAAAGGTTTGAGCTCCGGATGAATCGTCTGACAAACCAGAAGATCCCTATTTATAGATTAATGAAAAAAACCGGACTGAAAGGAGTACTGGTACAGCCTTTTAATGAGTATCAGAAAAACAGGTATATAAAATATTAACTTGTTCTATTTTTAAATCCTGCATATTAAAAATAGAAAATAGTAAAATGAGCCGGCTTACTGAGATAAATTTTTTCCTGGGCGAATATGGGGATATTGTGGACAGGCTGGTGCATGATTGGAAAAAATCGAAGTATTTATTTAGATTATGGGAGAGAGACTCTTCCCTTTGGTCGTCCAAGCCAGAAGCAGATATTGCAGACCGGCTGGGTTGGTTGGAACTTCCGGGTAAAATTGATAAAGAGGCTGCTGTAATCAGTAAGTTTGTTAAAACTATCAGAGAAGAAAATATCCAATATGTGATTCTTTTGGGAATGGGTGGCTCAAGCCTGGGGCCTGAGATGTTCTCGAAAATTTTTGGGAAAAAACCGGGGTTCCCTGAGCTTATCGTTCTTGACAGCACTCATCCTACGGCAGTTTTGGCTGTAGAAAATAAAATAGATATTGAACGAGCCCTATTCCTGGTTTGCAGTAAGTCAGGAACAACTCTGGAAACCCTATCGTTTTTTCGCTACTTTTGGGAGAAGGTAATAAAGGTAACAAAACGACCGGGAGACCATTTTACTGCTATAACAGATCCTGGCAGCCCTTTAGCTTCTCTGGCTGAGAAACAAAACTTCCGCGCAGTTTTTCTTGCCCCTCCGGATGTAGGGGGACGTTTTTCAGCTTTAAGTTGCTTTGGGCTCTTACCGGCGGCTCTTATTGGAATTGATTTAGAAGAATTAAAGATGCAGGCTTTGTCCGTTGTTAAAAAAGCCTCTGCAGAAGGGGATGAAGAGAAATCCGACAGTTTGAAATTAGGGGCTGCTTTAGGGGAAATTGGCAGGAATCGAGATAAAATTACTTTTTTTGTTTCCCCTTCCTTGTTAAGTTTTACCAATTGGCTGGAACAGCTTATTGCAGAAAGCTTAGGGAAAAATGGAAAAGGGATTATCCCAATTGTAAATGAAATTCAAGTGCCAGTTAAAAATTATCGGCCGGAACGTTTATTTGTTTTTTTATATGATGATTCTGAAATTAAAGCTTCCCGTAGCTTTGAAAATAAGCTCAGAGAAGAAGGCCATCCTGTAATTTCTATTAAGGTAAATAGTAAGCATGAAATAGCGAGGGAAATTATGCGCTGGGAGATCGCAGTGGCTGCAGCTGGTTCTGTCTTGAAGGTTAACCCATTTAACCAACCTGATGTTCAGCTTACAAAAGCCCTTACAAGTGGATTTATATCTAAGGGAATAGGATCAGACAAAAATAATGGAGAAGTGTTTAAGGAATATGAGGTCGGGCATCCAGGATTTTTAAGTTCCACTCTGGATAGCTGGCTTAACAGGGCCCAGCCGGCGGCTTATATTGCTATTCAGGCTTATCTTGCTCCTTATGGCAAGGTTTATATAGGAATTGAAAAAATCCGCAAAAGATTATTGGAAAAAACGTTGTTTGCGACTACGTTTGGGTTTGGTCCCAGCTTTTTGCACTCTACCGGTCAATTACACAAAGGGGGACCGGAAACGGGTTTGTTTCTCCAACTGGTAGATGAGCCTGAGACGGACCTGTCTATACCAGGTGAGGATTATACTTTTGGTTCTCTGATAAGAGTACAGTCTATAGGTGATTTTCTTGCCCTAAAACAACGGAATCGGCATGTATTAAGGATCAACCTAGGAAAAAATGTTTTGAGCGGATTGCATCAGCTAGCAGAGATAATTGGCTAGAAAACAGCAGAAAAACAATATTAGACGCGGATTGACACGGATAAACACAGATGAAGCTAAGATGCTTTTTCTTTTTTGGCTTGCACCCAAAAAACAAAAAGCACTTTTCAGTTTTGGGTAAAGCCAAAAATGAAAACCTTATTTCAAATGACTTCGCGGAGCTAACCTGGATTATTCACGAGTCGAGGTTGCCGTAGATGCGAGGCGCAGGGGATGAAGCTGTGGTACTTCACCGCGAATCCGCTGCAACAAAGCAGATTCGGTGAGATCGACTCGCCTGAAAGGTAAGAAATGTCGATTAAAATATAAATTACATCGAAAACGAAGTGATCAATTGAGGCACTTTTGAAATCAGTGTAAAATATTAAGTGAAAAAAGAATATTACATATTGACATTTCTTATGAATAATTCAGGTTTAGTAAATTCCGAATAATTTCCCGGCCATAATTGTAATGGCAACAGCCAAGATGATACGGATTACTTTCTCTCCACCTTTAACCGCGGCATGGGCTCCCCACCAGCCTCCCAGAGCATTTCCTGTGGCCAATACTAACCCAAATTTCCAGTTAACGTTTCCAGTCAGGGAAAACACAGCCAAGGCAGGGATTGTGTATATGAGAATTATAAATACTTTGTGCATATTGACGAAGACAAGATTAACCCTTAACAAGTGATAAAGCGCTGCCATAAATAGAAATCCTACTCCGACTTGGAGAAACCCGCCATAAAAACCAATACAAAAAAGAGCTGGATATATAAACCAGCTGCGTGAGCTTTCTAAGGCATCTTTTTTATGTGAACGGGAAAAAAACATTGAGATAACAACCAAGATCAATACTCCTCCCAGAATTCGCTGGAATAAGGTGTTGCTGATCTGGGTTGCGAGTATTGCCCCGATGATTGCTCCTGGGAGGGTAAATACAGCTAAGAAAATACTTGTCTTAAATTTGAAGATCTTGTTTTTTCGGAATGAGGTTACGGCAAAAATATTCTGAAGGATAAGCCCTATCCTGTTTGTCCCGTTAGCTACAGAAGCGTCAAGCCCCAAAAAAATAAGGGTGGGAAGCGTCAAACTGGAACCGCCGCCAGCATTAACATTTATGAAACCGGCGATCGCCCCTACTCCAAATAAGAGTAATAGATGTAATATGTCCATTTTCAGGCTGAATGATACTGTAATTCAAAGCAGAAAGTCAAAAAGAATAGAAATAATATAGCGTTAAAAATCTGAAGCGAACACAAGCCACATCAAGGGAACTCCCATTTACTATTTACAATTTTCCAATTAGAAAGTATTATTTGTAACAAAATGAATGGTGTTCATCCCTTATTAAATAAAGAAAAACAAAAGCAAGCAAAAAAGTATGAGAGGGAAAATCGGATACTTGGCCTAGTAAGCCTTGGGCTATCACTTTTCATATTATTAGGATTTTATTTCAGTGGCGTGAGTTACTGGCTTGCTCAGAGATTCCCTGGGCAATCTATAATATGGACTTTTTTTGTTTATTTTGTAATTTTACCCTCAATTTTGTTTGTATTGGGTTTGCCGTTGGATTATTACATAAGTTATGTTCATGAACACAAGTGGAAGTTTTCTAACTATACTCGCAAGAGTTGGAGTTGGGAAAAGGCCAAATCTTTCCTGATAAGTTTGATAATAATGATTATTGTTCTGGCTCTTTTGTTTTGGATTATGGCGATTTTTCCGAAATACTGGTGGTTAATCTCTGGCATAGCTCTGGCATTAATAAGCGTAATCTTTGCAACTTTAATTCCGGTAGTAATACTTCCGATATTTAATAAATATTCTCAAATCAAAAATAAAGAATTGGTTTCAGCTCTAGAAAAAATCCTCGAAAGAGGTGGATTAAAAAGCAGTGGGTTTTTTAAAGAGGATATGAGTAAACAGACTAAAAAAGAAAATGCTTTTCTGGCAGGACTTGGAAAGACGAGGAGGGTAGTACTTGGTGACAACCTTTTAGACAATATGACTGTGCCTGAGATCGAATCTATAATCGCCCATGAGGTGGGGCACTATAAATACCATCATATCTGGAAGAATATATTGATAGGGACTATACAGCAGTTGTTCGTTTTTTTTATTATAGATCAGATAATGCGGGCAGTTTTTCCTCTATTTTTGACTTCAACAAGGGCTAATTTGACTCTTTTTCCAATTCTTGCAATTTTTGTGGGGGCTGTATCCATGCTTTTATTTGCTCCGCTTAGCAATGCTATATCCAGGAGTTTTGAAAAACAAGCAGATGATTATGCCTTAAATAGTATTAAAGAAAAAAAATCTTTTTTAAGGGCTATGGCGGGACTTGCCGACCGGAATTTAGCCAATGCCTATCCTGAATGGTGGGTGAAAATATTGTATTATTCTCATCCTCCTATAGGTGAACGGCTTGCCAATGCAGAAAAGGATTGAATTAAAATTTCTTTCTGATAAGATATTCATCTGAGACAATCAGATAAATGTCAATATAAATATTAAGTAAACATCTTGATTATTGAAGTACAAAAGGGGATGGTTAGAAGATGAAAGATAAAGAAAAATCAAAGGAGCAATTACTGGAAGATCTCTCTGAAATACGTCAACAGCTTTCTGAGTTTGAGACTGTGGTAGTTGAGATGAAGCTTAAAGTAAAATCTCTAGAGAAGAACGAAGAAAATCTTCACTCATTATTGAAGTCC
>CBFDDY010000077.1:0-9349 GCA_965603705.1 uncultured bacterium
AAGTCCTTGAAGAAGTAAGAAAAGGACGAGCAGATATCATTATTGGTACTCACCGTCTTCTTTCCCGGGATGTTCAATTTAGCCAGCTGGGGCTTTTGATCGTAGATGAGGAGCAGAGGTTCGGAGTAAAACATAAAGAGAAAATGAAAGAGATTAAAATAAATATTGATGTTATGACCATGACTGCCACTCCGATTCCCAGGACTCTTAACCTCTCTCTTTCAGGATTAAGAGATATAAGCCTGATCGAGACTCCGCCAAAAGACCGGTTAGCGATCCATACTGTTGTTACGCCTTTTAACCGGAAGTTGATCTCTTCTGCAATTCAAAAAGAGCTGTCCCGTTCCGGACAGGTATATTTTATCCATAACAGGGTTGAGGATATCGAAACAATAGCACATATGCTTGAAAAATGGGTGCCTGAGGCAAAGATCGTGATTACGCATGGCCAGATGTCGCCCCGGGTGCTTGAAAAACGGATGATTGATTTTGTTAACGGGAAGTACAATGTATTGGTCTCTACAACTATTATTGAAAATGGGATCGATATACCGCTTGTCAATGCCCTTATAGTAAACCGGGCGGACAAATTTGGGCTTTCTCAGCTTTATCAGCTACGGGGCCGGGTAGGACGGTCTTCCCGGCAGGCTGTTGCCTATTTTCTAGTCCCCTCGCTTACTGAACTTACTCCCAAAGCACGTGATAGATTAAAAGCTCTCCGGGAGTTCAGTGACTTGGGTTCGGGATTTCGGCTGGCTGCAAAAGACCTGGAAATCAGGGGAGCTGGAAACTTTCTTGGCTCTCAGCAGCATGGATATATGGAAGCTGTAGGCTTTGATTATTATCTACATCTCCTTGATGGAGCCATTAAAAAACTTAAAGGCCAAGAAAAGGAAGAAGTAAAAAGCGAGCTCAATTTAAAGGTCAGTATCCAGATACCTGATGATTATATTCCCCAGATCAACCTGAGACTAGACCTCTACAAACGAGTCTCATCTATTGAAGGTCTTGATGAGCTCAAGCGGATAAAAGAGGAAGCCCAGGATCGGAATGGACCATTACCTGCCAGTGTTAAGAATCTTTTCCTATATGGGTCTGCTAAGTTTTTAGCCCAGCGGGTAAAAATAAAGAGAATTGACCGTATTGGCAGGAAAATTGTCTTTCAATTCTTTCCAGATTCAACTGCTTACTTGGAGGGATTGCCCCGTTTATTGGAGCGATATTCCGGTTCTATTACGCCGCAGGGGATGCTGAATCTTAATTTGTCATCAAAGGGAGAGACTGAGGTTCTTAATGAAACTATATTAATCTTGAAGGAGTTGTCTTTAATGTAATATAATGATATATACAAAAAATAAAAATTATTTTAAAAATTAAATGGTATGTCGTAAAAGAGAAAGATGCTTGCTTGTTTTTTTGGGGTTGTCTATTTTTCTAGCTATCCAGTGTGGAAAGACAGAGAAAGAAGTTGACCCAGTAGTCTATGATCTGAATAAATCTGCTAAACAAAACTCTGTTATTTTGAAAATAGAGGACTCTTTTTATCTTAATTCTGATTTTGAACAATATGTTTCACTTACTGCCGATGATAATTTATGGATGTCATCAATAATCCTGAGCCGTCTATTTGACAGTTTTATTGAGGAGAAGATTTTACTGCAGGATGTAAAAAACCAGGATGTTTCTTTAAGTGACTATGAGATAAAGCAGTACATTACCAGTCTGTCCCGACAGTTGGGGAGTGAGGATGGAAATTCAGCAGATGAGATCGGCTCTAAAATTCTTTTTGAGAAGCTCTTGATAAATAAGTTTTTTGCTGAATTGACAAAAGATGTTAACGTTAGTCCGGAAGAGATCGATGATTATTATGAAAAAAACAAACGTGAATTTCTCAAGCCGGAAATGATCAAAGTCAGCCAGATCTTACTGGATGCAGAAGATGAGGCTGTTTCAGTTTTAAAAAAGGTCAAGGATGCTCCCAAGGAATTATTTGGAGAAACTGCCCGTTTGATTTCCGTGGGATTGGAAGCAAAAAATAACGGAGAAATGGGGATTTTTGAGTCAGGGCAGCTGCCGCATAAAATGGAGAAAATTATCTTTGCTTTGAAGGTAGGGGAAGTCAGCCAGGTGATGGAGTCTTCTTATGGATTTCACATTTTTAGGCTTGATGATAAATATCCGGCAGAACTTCTTTCTAAGGAAAATGTAGCATCTGAGATCAAAATGAGAATTTTTAACATTAAAGTCAGGGATTTTATGGATCAATACATAAAAGACCTTAAATCCAAAATGGAATGGAGTTTTTATCCCAAAAGGCTTCCCTTTCCTTATGAGAGAAATGATAATGAATAAATTAAAACTAATAAGCTTTTGTGTTCTGATATTTTCAGGCGTGATAGTTATAAGGGCTCAGGACACAGTAGAAGCGATTGTAGCTATTGTCAATGATGATGTTATTACTCTTTCTGATTACAAAAGCGCGCAGGAGTTGCTATACCAGTCATTGCAGGCCCAATTGCAGGGGGAAAAATTAGAAAATCAGTATAGATTAATGCTTAAGGACCTGCTGGACAAAATGGTCACAGAATTACTGCTTTCACAGGAAGCTGAAAAAAAGGGCATAAATGTCAATGAACAACTGAAGATGATGATCGAGAATATTAAAAATGAAAACAATATCGGATCAGACCAGGAGTTAATCCAGGCTTTTGCGCAACAGGGAGTTGATATTAACGATTGGAAAGAGGAAAACAGAAAAATGCTGTTGCAGCAGGGTGTAGTATACTCTGAAGTAGGGAGTAGTATAGTTATAGATGATTCAGAAATCGTCAATTATTATAAACAGCATCCTGAGCAGTATACAGAACCGGAAGAATATACTCTGCAAGCGGTTTATATTTCATCAGAGGGCAAGATCGAAGAGGAGATCCAAGGAAAAAAAGAGGAGATCCAAGGCAAGTTAGATACTGGGGAGGATTTCAATACTGTAGCCAGTGAATACTCTGAAGGGCCTGAAAAGGAATCAAACGGCGATTTGGGTAGTTTTAAAAGAGGAGAACTTGCAAAGAGCCTGGAACAGGCGGTTGAGGGATTGAAAGCAGGAGAATTGACTCCCTGGATAGAAACTCCCAATGGATGGTATATTCTTAAACTGAAAGATAGGAAGGAAAGCCACCTTAAAGAATTTGACGAATGCCGGAAGGGAATCGAGGAAAAATTGTTTGGAGAGAGAAATCAAGAAAAACTCCAGGAATATTTGCAAAAATTAAAGAAACGCAGCTACATCAAGATACTCAGGCAGGATCCGATTGACTATTAGTAGACTAACTTGAAGAAAACACATTTAAGTTTTTTATTTATAATTATATTACTCTGCATATCCTGTAATAAATATAAGCCTGCTTTTAATTTGGGAGAGGAATTGGAATATGCTCAAAAAAAAGGAGATCTTTTTGCTCTTGATTACATGACTGAAGCAGCAGATAAATTTTTAGCAAGGGGATGGATAAAAGCCCGCCAAAAAGCTTTCAGGCTTGGGGCTTACCCCCTTTCAAAAGTGAAATTTGATATTTCCGAGAGAAGGCCTTTATATTTATTTTTTTCCTCTTCCCAAGGTAAACAGATCAAATATCCTGCGGAAAAGCTGCTTATCAAAATAAACAAAAAAAAACTTGCTAATATAGATTTAAAGAAGAAGGAAATAAATTATATCAGAGTTCCGATTTCTTGTGAATTTGTTGAGAACGGAGAGAATACTGTTGAAATTTATTACACTAATGATAAAAAGCCGGAAGAAAAACATTCTTCTTCACAAAAAAAGAAAAGAGAATTGTCTCTAAGATTTAATGAACTGCTGATCTCTTCGCATGATGATTTAAGATTTACAAAGCAAGTCATAAATGAAAAAGCGAACCTCCTTAAAAAAGAAAAAGATGCTTTTGTCCAAAAAGTTCCGAGTGTGATTGATTTTTACTTTGACCTGCCGGATAAGTGTATATTTGAGGCCCAATATAAATATCATCATTCCAGCCATTTTGAAACCCAAAATAATAATTTAACGCTAAAAGTTTCTGTTAAAAAACCAGACGAGAAAGAGCAAATTGTTTATCAATCTTTGTTAGACAAAGATGCCGTCAATAAAAAGTTCAAAATTAACCTGACAGAGGAAAAAGGGGTGACAAGAATTCGCTTACAGGCTGGAAATATTAACAACAGTAATACTCCGGCCGGTTTTCTGTCCTGGTCAAAGGCTTCATTGCTAAAAAAGGGAAAAGAAAAAAAGATAAAGGAAAACAATAAAAGGGATTTAAAGAAACTCAGGCAATTTATCTCTGATAAAAACACAATCGTGATAATTTTAGATGCAGCCAGGGCGGATCATTTTTCTCTATATGGGTATTCCCGTCAAACTACTCCAAATATTGATAAGTTTGCCCAGGGAGCAACTGTATTTTTTAATGCTTTTAGCGAGTCCTTATCCACTCGTTGTAGCATTGGAACTCTTTTTACTGGTTTTCCCCTTTCAGTGACTTCTTTAATAAAGATTAGAAGCAGACTCCCTGAAAGGCTTGTCAGTATTCCCGAGTTATTTAAAATAAATAATTTCAAGACTACGGGTTTTACTGGAGTGGGAAACATAGGCTCAGCTTTTAGTTTTGATAAAGGATTTGATGAATATTTCGAGCTTTATAAGGAAAAAGAATTTTATAGAAAATCTCAAGAATACCTTCCCTATCTTTTTCCCTGGCTTGAGTCTAACAAAAGGAAAAAATTCTTTTTGTATATTCATTTCAAAGAACCTCATGCAATTTATATCCCCTTGTCTCCTTTCCAGGGAATGTTTTCTCAACAGTTTGATCAAAAAGTAGATTTAACAAAAATTAAGTTTATCGGCCCGGAACTAACGGATGAAGAAATTGAATATGTCAGGGCATGTTATGATGAAAACTTAGCCAGTGCGGATTCTGTTTTTGGAGATTTAATGCAGAAAATGAAGGAATTAGGGCTGCTTGAGGAATCTATCATCATTGTAACTGCTGATCATGGCGAATTACTTGGGGAACATGGAGGTCTTTTTAGCCATGGAAGTTATTTTTGGGAAGGGGGGATCCATATTCCATTGATTATTAGATTTCCTGAAGATACGCCAGTTAGCATCATTGAGAAAAGTGAGTCTTTAGTGAAAACCTCTGACATTTTTGCAACCCTGGCAGATATTTATCAATTCAAAATTCCCAAGGAATTAATTTCCGGCAAAAGTCTGCTCCCTTTAGCTTTAGGTGCTGATAAGGAAGTCAATTCCCAGGTCATTGTAGAGAAACGGGAAGCGCCTGATTATTGCTATAGAACAAAGAAATATAAATTATTTTATTGGAAGAAAACTCAAGCGGAGTTCTATGATTTGGAAAAAGATCCCAAGGAAAAAAATAATTTATTTACCAGAGATAACATTATAGCAAATTTTATGTTGGCAGATTTAAAAAAGTGGATAGTCGAGCAAAATAAAATCAGGGATTTGATATTTGAAGGTGAAATTCCGGAAGAAGAATCTGACGATAGACAAATTGACAAAAAAACTTTAGAAAATTTAAAAGCTTTAGGGTATATTAAATAGTAGGTGGGAAATGAAGAAAAAAATATATGTTGGTTTTTTTATTATTTTTATCGCAGCGATTGTTTTTTATTATTTTTATAAGCACAACAAGAAAATCCCAATTAACCCAGTTATTGTTATTGGATTGGATGGGGCGGACTGGAATATTCTTAATCCCCTCCTTAAAAAAGGTGAGCTTCCTAACTTAAATCGTTTGATCAAGGGAGGCAGTTCCGGGGTTCTCAATACTATCAAGCCTACAAAATCTCCTGTTATTTGGACATCCATAGCTACAGGAAAGACAATGTTAAAACATGGTGTGCTGGATTGGACCTATGTAGAAAAAAATAATATTGAAATTCCCTTCAATGTTAATGATCGCAAAGTTAAAGCTGTGTGGAAAATACTCAGTGAGCAGAATTTTTCCGTAGGGACTATCAATTGGTTTTGCACTTTTCCTGCAGAAGAAGTAAATGGATATGTTATTTCTGATCGCTTTCGCATTGGGGTTGATAAATTTTCTGAAGGAGAGGGGATTACTTCCCCTCCTGAGCTTAATAAAAAGTTATATCCAAAAATAGTAAAAATTAAAGATAGGCAGTATGGGAAACTGAGGGAGGAAGAAAAGATAGTTGATTTTATGAGCAAAAGCAGAAAGGAGAAGATCGATATACCTCAAAACCGTCTTATTCAGTTAAAAAGGTTTAGAAGATATTTTATTCAGGATAAATCCATTGAAAACGTATCATTGTTTTTGCTTAATAATGTGCCGGTTGATTTTTTTGCTGTTTATTTTCGCCTTATAGATACAACATCGCATTTTGCTTCACTTTTTATTAAAAAGGAATTGCGTGATAAGTGGGCTACAGAAAACAAAGAACTTGGGGGGCCAAGTCCTGAAACAGAAAAAATGCTTTATAAAGATACGACAAAAATTATAAAGTCGGTATACCGGTATATGGATAATATTGTCGGCCGTATTATAGAAAAAGCAGGAGAAGATACAATATTTGTTATAATTTCGGACCATGGTTTTAATTTTAGTATTAAAGGCTATAATCATTATGATACACCTGAAATTCCGCATGGGATCATTATCTTAAATGGGCCGGGTATTAAAGCTGGTTATAAAATTAGCAATGCTCATGTTTATGATGTAACTCCAACCTTACTTCATCTTTTTGGGCTTCCGGTCGCCCGGGATATGGATGGCAAAGTAATTTTTAGTGCTCTTGAAAAAAAGCGTAAGGTTAGATATTTACAGACTTACGAGACAAAAACCTCAAAACAAAAGCACAAAAAAGAGAACGAATCAGATAAAAAAGTTATTGAGGATTTAAAAAGTTTAGGTTATATCAAGTAATACAAACCGCAGCAGAGATAACGGTTGTCCACATTCCATCTTTTCCTAATGCAGTCTGGGTGATGTTTTTAGTTTTAACAGTTATATCTTCGGAGATTTTATAAGTGCTTTTTTCCTCCTCCCAGATCTCTTTCAGGTCGAAATTCTGTTCTAGAGTCGTGGCAAGCATATAGGCAGCTAAGTCTTCAGCATAATGTCCGACTTCCTTTTCTTCTTTTCCAAAATCATGATGTTCTGAGAGATAGCCGTATTGATCGGCCCTGTCAGGGATTGCCACTCCAATAGAGGCGGATATTAACCTGTGAGCTTCTTTTGTGGTGTTTTCACTTATGACTAGAAACAAGATCTGGCCCGGTGATAATAGTTTTATGCCTTTTTCTTTGGAGATAAGCAGGCATTTTGGCGGAAGAATGCTGGAAATTTTAACCAGATTGAAAGGCGCTATACCTGCTTTGCGAAGAGCGAGTTCGAAACTTGCAAGTTTTTCTTTATGCCGCCCTGTGCCTTTTGTCAAAAAAATATGGGAAGGGATTATTGCACTCATCTATTTTCACTTTTTATCTTTCTTTTCCTTTTCAGATGGTTTCATACCCACAGGTTCTGGTTCCTTAAAGTTTATTTTTTTAGAGATTGTATATTCTCCAATCAGGATATATTGAGATCCCTTTGATTTTATAAAAATTTTTACATCAGCTGTATTCCAGGCCGGATTGTTTTTAAAATGAGCCAGATTTTTTCCTTCACACCCTATGAAACTCTGCATGCGTATTGTTTCGCTGGTTTCTCCGGGTTGTACCGCCTTTCCGCTTATTCCCGCTACAAAGCTATCCCCCAGGTTTTTGGTTTCATTAATAAACTTAAAAATGGCATTACAGTAGAGGTAGGTAATCGGCTTTTCCCCGATATTTTTTATCTTGAAGGAGATAGCCGGAACCAGGATCAGTTTTGGAGGCCATGGCTGGTAATATTTTTTTTCCCATTTCGTGTCAACTTCTATCAGTTCGACAGAGGCTTTGAGTTCTTCTGCCGGCATAGATTTCAAACAACTACTTCCCAATAGGATCATAAATATGAACATAGAATTCAGCGCGACGGATAAGAAACATTTCCAATGATTATTCATTGCATACCTCCTATATGATAATATAAAGGAACTGAAAAAAATGTGCAAATGATATTATTGTACTATCTCGGAGGCAAAAACTGCTTCCAGATCATACTCTGAGATTAGGTGAAGGTTGTTTTTCAGGACTTTTAATGTTTCTGGTGATGGGTGGCAGATGCCGATGGCCTTTCCGTTTTTCCGGGCTTTATTAAAGAGCTGGAGTAATTGACTTTTAATATATTCCTCATCTAACTTAGTGTCTAGAAAGACGTGCCGGAAGGCGGAAGGAATTCCCATCTGTTGGGCAATATCATAGGCTACAGAATCCGCAGTCGTGCGGCTGTCAACAAAATATAAGTCTGTTCCTTTTATTTGCTCCAGGATAACACTCATCAGGTTTTGGTTGGAAGTAATTTTGGAACCCATATGGGTATTTATCCCACTGATATATGGGATCTCTTGTATGCAGAAATTAGTAGTTTTAATGATCTCTTCATGGCTCATATTGGCATGAATGATGCCCTCTGTGTGATTGTTGTCATAGATATTATTAAGGGATTCGAGGGGAAGGTGCAGGATCACCTCCAAGCTATTGTTGTGAGCAATGCTTGCTGTTTCTTTTGCCAAAGGGCTGAAAGGAAGGACTGCTATGGTCAAAGCTTCATCTAAAGAACAAATTTTACTCAAAGAGTCTAAGCTGTAGCCCATATCATCAACGATAATAGCTACTTTATTTTTTGCAGTTTTGGGGATAATGGGGATTTCAGGCGGCTGTTTTTCTGATCTGCAGAAAAAAAGCAGAGAGATCAATTCTCCTTTTCCCTCTACTTTCCACAAGTAGTACTGGATATCCTGATCCTGGTCTCTTTTTCTAATAGAGATAGATGCTTCAACCCGGCTTAGCTCTCTTTGCAGGCGAGGATCCAGTTTTTTATATCTGGCAGGAGCGACTTTGATCATAATATGATGGATTCCTTCTTGATCTCTATACTGGCTGATTGCATCTTTTTTAATATTCAGAGAGGATAGACGTTCCAGAACAATATCCCAGAGAGATCTGTCATCAAGGGGTATAGCTTCTTTTTTATGGAAGGAAGGTTTATGGAAAGAAGAGAAAAGAAAAGATTTCTCTCCTTTTTTCCATCCGATATAATCCAGGCCTGCCAGAGAAAATACAGCAAGCAGGATCAGGATTGGATAAAGAAGGCTGGATTTGCTTTTTTGCATGAATAATCTAGCCTGACCTATTCATAAAAAAATGGCGATGTTTTTATTATTATTTTCTTTT
>CBFDDY010000078.1:0-9290 GCA_965603705.1 uncultured bacterium
GTGCTTGACTAAAATTTTTTGACAGCATATTCTTTTCAGCAGGTTTTTTGTAACCTTTATATAGAAATCAAGTCTTATATAATATGATGAGAATAAACAAGGAAAAACACAAGTGGACAAAACTAATGATAATGACCTGATGGAACAGGTAAGTGCCGGTGAAGTGCAAAAACTGGCAATCCTTTTCGAAAAGCATCATGTAAGGCTATACAATTTTTTTCTCCGCCTTACCGGCCGCAGAAATATAAGTGAAGATTTGGTTCAGGAAGTATTTATCCGCATACTTAAGTACCGCTCTACTTATCAAGGACGGAGTAAATTCGTGGTTTGGCTCTACAGCATCGCCCGTAATACTCATGTTGATCATCTGAGAAAAAGAAAAAACGAAGTCCCGCTCGATAAGCAGTGGTATGAGATGGAAAGCACAGAGCCGTCACCTACGGAAAAGGCAGAGAAGTCTCAGGAGGTCGTTTGGCTGGGCCATGCATTGGGTAAATTGCCATTAAAAAAGCGGGAGGTATTGATCCTCAGCCGCTACCAGGGTCTTAAGTATAAGGAAATTGCAGAACTTTTTGACTGCCAGATAGGAACGGTAAAAGTCCTTGTTCACCGGGCGATCAAAGAGTTAGGGAAAGTTTATTTTGAGCTTTCAGGAGGTACAGCATCATGAAATGTAATCAAATAAAAGAAAAATTTTCCGATTTTTTAACGGGAGAGATAGATGAAAATGTAAGAGAAAAAATTCAAGAACATATAACCGTTTGCAGCTCATGCCGGGAAGAATTAGAAAATTTAAGTGCCATTTGGACCAAACTGGGAGTGCTTCCGGAAGAACAGCCAAGTGACAAAGTGCGTACGCGTTTTTATGCTGTCCTCGATCAGTACAAACAAAATCAGGACCAAAAAACAATACGGCCCCGGAAAGAGAGATTCTCAAGCGGTTGGCTCAGACACTGGATGCCGGCAAGGCCGGCCTTTCAATTTTCCATTGCTGCCCTGCTTCTGGTTATAGGCTTGGCCGGAGGTTATTTTCTGAGATCCGGCTGGCAGAGGAAAGGAGAGATCGCTCAGCTGCGCCAGGAAGTACACCAGCTCTCAAGGATAACCGCCGTTTCCCTGTTGCAGCAGGAATCTTTAAGTGAACAGATGGGAGGGATAAGGTGGAGTTCTCAGTTGAGCCAGGAAAATAGAGTTTCTCTGGCGGATTTCCTCCGCACTTTAGATTTAGATATTAGTTCAATTTCCCCTTCTCCCAATAATTCCCTAGCTCAGTCGGCGCTTATTAAGTCTTTTTCAGAGCAAGCTTCTCCGGTAGTAGAAATTGCCCTTAATCTTGTTAAACGTTTTTAAAAGGAGAAATATAATGAAAAAAATAATTTTAGTTTTAATTCTGATCTTGATAACTGTAACATTTTTAAGTGCTGATATTTATGTAAAATCTATGCAGCAGACTAGGGCGTTTGAAATAATGGGTAGTAGGAATCCTGAAAAAGTAAGTATTAATGAACAGTGGCTGGGAAAAAATAAGTTTGCTCAATTCAGTAAAGATTTTAATATTATTGTTGATTATGAAAAGGAAATATTATTCTTTATCATTAACAAGGAAAAGATATATTTTGAGCTTCCCCTAAAATTTAATAGATCTGACTTATTAGAAATGCTTCCAAAAAAGATCGCTGATATTGTAAAGGCAATAAAAATAACGAATGTTTTGGTGAATACAAATATAGAAAAGAAAAAGATCGCAAACTGGGATTCTTACAGCAGTGAATTTTCTATGGTTTTTATGATCCCGGAAATAAATATTATGCCGAAAATTAAAATGAAAATGTGGCTGACAAAAGACCTCCCCTTTGATTATAAAGAATACAAAAGCGGGATGGATAAATTTATGGGGCAGTTTATTACAGGAATATTGGATGTGGATAAAGATACGCAAAAAGAGTTTGAAAAAATGGATAAAATCGAAGGATTTCCCGTTGGGAGTGAAGTGACAGTTGAAATGTTCGGCTCTGAAATAATAGCTGAATCCCAAACCCTTGAGCTAACAGAGAAGAAAGCACCTCCGGGGATTTATTCTCCCCCCAAAGGATTTACGAAGAAATCATTTGATTCGATACTCAGGAAATAGAATATAGTAACTGGAGCCCACAGCTTCATCCACAAGGATTTTATTTGCCTGAGAGCTTTTTAAAAGAGCTTTAAAGTATTTTGGAATAAATCCAGCACCCTGCTTGTCAAATAATATATGGTTGAAACTATTTAAGCGATCATTAAGTTTTACGACATGAGAATTATAAATGAATAGTTCAGATTAATTTTAATGAGGAGTAATTGGATGAAGAAAATTGAAATACTGAAAGCTGCCGTACTTTCCCTAAGTATTATTATCCTTCTCTTTAGTCAGGTTGGTTGCTCGGCATTTGAAATAGACAGCCTTTGGCGGGAGAAAGAAATTTTGATCGACGGTAATTCTTCCGACTGGTTGGGAGCTTTGGTATATTTGGAAGATAATGGTGTATCTGTTGGAATACAGAATGATGAACATGATTTATACATATGTCTTCTGGCTGAAAGCAGCTTCCTCCGGTCTCAAGTGATGCGCCGGGGATTCACCCTCTGGTTTGATCCAGCTGGTGGAAAAGATAAAACATTCGGAATCAAATTCCCTATTGGCATGCCGATACCAGAAACAAGGCCGCAGGCGAGAATAGAACCGATAGATAGAATAGATAGAGAGCAAAAACTCGAAAGAATAGAGAGCTTAAACGATAAGCTTGAAATTTTAGGCCCTGGCAAAAGTGACCAGAGGAGAATTCCGCTTAATAAGGTTAAGGGAATAGAAGTATTTATTGATGCAGCCAGCGGCCTTCTGGTCTACGAACTTAAGGTGCCGCTTAAACAAAGTGATGAAAATCCCTATGCTATCCAAGCTTCTGCCGGAGATACGCTCGGAGTAGGATTTGAAATGCCGAAGACAGATAGAGGGGCATT
Source organism: uncultured bacterium (assembly GCA_965603705.1). GTDB lineage: Bacteria > Acidobacteriota > Aminicenantia > Aminicenantales > Aminicenantaceae > JAUVXM01. The sequence continues at coordinate 2,995 of CBFDDY010000078.1, forward strand.
GCGGGGAGAAAGACCTGGTGGTGCTGGCGTAGGAAGCGGCGGAGGTGTCTCAGGAGGTATGGGTGGAAAGGGCGGAATGCGCGGTGGGGGAGGCCGTAGCGGAGGCCGCGGAGGCATGAGCAGCAGCAGTTCTGAAGCAGGTAAAGGCCTGAAAATATGGGTTAAAACACTTTTGGCTTTTGATAAATGATGTTTAAGCGACCAGCCGCTTTTAAGCGCCTCGGAAAAAGTAAGTAAGATCAGCCTTACTCAGTAAGCAGGAAAACTTTATCTTTGACTCTGACTGGGCTTTTTACTCTCAATCCGGCTTCGTCTCCCGCTGAGATCGAGTCAACGGATTCATGTTCCATCTGTAAAGATTCCACCTCCTGAGTTAAGTCAGAAGTGTTTCCTTTGATGTGGATTGTATCTCCGACCTTAAGCTTTCCTTTGGATAATTTAATGATACCCACATCGATTTTGGAGAAATAATGTGTAATTTTCCCGATTTCATCTTCCATTTTATCCTCCTAGCAGATTTGCTTTCTTTGCTTTATATTTATCAGAATTAAAGGATTTATGCAAACAAGAATTTTAAGAATTTTTACTGCAGACTTTTTTGAAAACGCGTAAAAAATTTCCACCCAGGATTTTTTTAATATCTATGTCCTTATAGCCTCGCTTGAAAAGTTCTGCCGTGATATTGACCAGTTTTCCTGTATGTTCCAGACCTTCTGGGGTGGAGAAGATGCCGTCAAAATCCGAGCCTAAGCCAACCTGATTTGTACTGCCTGTGACTTTTATGACATGTTCGATGTGGTCTACAACTGTCTGGACATTGACCGGAGCCCTGTCTTTTTTTTGTTTTTTAGCATTTTCCGCGTTTAAGAACCCGGGGAAATAGTTAATACCGATAACTCCGCCGTTTTTAGCCAGGGCTTTAAGCATTTTGTTCGACATATTCCGGTGGTGGTCAGATAGAGCCCGGCAGCAGGAGTGGGAAGCCACTACAGGGGAATCGGTTATTTTAATCACATCCCAGAAGGACTCATCATGAATGTGGGAGACATCGATTATCATTCCCAGTTTGTTCATCTCCTTTACAACTTCTTCTCCGAAATCAGTAAGACCGTGAAACATAGGCTCTGGATCTCCTGAGGCATCCGCCCAATCAGTGTGAAGCCAGTGAGTTAAGGTCATAAGCCTTACTCCGTTGCGGTAAAAAGATCGCAACAAGCGCAGGTCGCTTTCGATAGCATAACCGCCTTCGATCCCGATTAAAATACCTGTTTTGCGTAAGCCTCTCAGTTTGCGCATATCTTCCGGAGATGTCACAAGGAGCAGGTTATCCTGATTTTCCTTCACTAATTGGTGGACTGCATCGATCTGATCGAATGCTTTTTTTGCAGCCTGGTTTTTCTGTTCATCATTGCTCGGAGGGGCTACATAACAGGCAAACACCTGCAGGTCTACAGCCCCCTGTTTTAACTTTGGGATGTCGATATGGCCTTTAGGATTATCTTTGCTTAAGTCCTGGCCTCTTAGAAATCTGCCGATAGAATCACAGTGCATATCGATCAGATTGGCATCTTTATGGATAAAGTTTAGGTGGTGTTTAGGGTCCAGCAGGTTCTCTTTGCAGTTGGCCAAAAACACAATATTGTCATAGTGGTATTCGGCTGCCTGCTGCAGGAGTTCTGGTTTGATGGTGGCAGGTGTATCGCCCGGGCGGTGGTATTCGGGGTGTTCGTCATCCAGTTCCCGGGTAAGTACATTACCTGACCTTAAGCTGATAGAGGTTACTCCTTTCGCAAGGAAGGCGCTGTGATCTGAGCCCCGGTAATCAATCCGATATTTTAATTTTTCTTTAAATTTTTCCTGCATATTCTCTTTTAATAGGTCATAAAAATCTGAGAAATCCCACATACCGCCCACATACAGGTCTTTATCTCCTGTGCCGACCATATCCATGTTCATATAAACAACAGTTTTATCCAAAGGGAAGAGAGGGTGTTTATTGTAATATCGAGAGCCTACCAGCCCGAGCTCCTCTCCTGCCCAGGCGGCAAAGACGATGCTGCGGTCAGGGCGGAAATGGTTTTGGCCCAGCACCCGGGCTGTTTCCAGTACAACCGCTACACCGCCGGCATTATCATCAGCTCCGTTATAAACAGCTCCGTCAAGGCCTACTCCCAGGTGGTCGAGGTGGGCGCCGATGATGATATATTCATCTTTTAATTCAGGATGTTTCCCGGGGATAATTCCGATAACATTGGGGGCTTTCCTTTTTTCATCTATATAATGGGCTTCCATTTCAACTGATACTTCAAGTGGTGATGTAAGCGACTGTTTCTCTCTAATTGTCCGGCTTACAAGGGTTCGCCAGCTTAAACCTGCTTGGTAAAAGAATTTATCCAGTACTTGCTCCTCGGCTGTGATGAGGATAAAACCTTCAGGACAGGTTCCTTTTGCTGCTCCGGCCAGATATTGGCGGCCTTTGATCCCCTCGCCGATATTCATGAAAATTATACCGGCTGCTTCTTTTTTTATGGCGGTTTGAATTTTTGTTCTTAGGGATTTTTCTTTACCGGGAATCTTTTCCATAAACTTAGGCGCTCCTGGGATGATCAGAACGATTTTTCCTTTAACATCCAAGTCAGCATAATCATTCCATTTTTGTTTTTTAGATACCAGTCCGTAGCCGGCAAAGACCAACTGTCCTTTAGCTATCCCGGAACCGGTACCGCTGTTGGGGGAAAAATCCATTCCTCTGCCGGGGGAAAAGATAACATGCTGGGGAGAAGTGATTTCCAGCCTGGCTGGCGGGCCAAAATGCTGCCACCTTTTAAACTCGACCTGCTGGAAATAGGAGTCTTTTTCTCCGCCGGGTTTTAATCCATATTCTTTCATCTTTTGAGCCACATAATCGGCTGCTTTTTGGTATTCCGCAGTACAGGATAAACGTCCTTTAAATTCAGGGGCAGCTAAATAACCGACATGCTCCCAGGCTTTTTTTCCGTCCGGTTTGACCTGAGCATTAACTGTTAATCCATTAAGAATTAAAACAATAGCGAAAATGGTGAAGTTTTTTTTCATTTCTTGTTCCTTATTTAAAATTTATTAGAATTTAGGAATTTAGAATTTAGCAATTTAGAATTTAGGGTCGGACCAAGTTAATTATCAGCAATTAAAGAAATAATATCCAGTTTTTTTAAAAAAAATGACCTTAAATGAGATTTTTGGCCCTAAAAATCGTCTTTAAGATGTACATTAAAAATGGCAAGAGCAAACCGGCATTTTATTCCTGGATACATTTGGCATATCACCCATCGATGTCACAAAAAAGAATTCCTTCTAAAATTTGCAACAGATAAGAAGCGATGGTTATATTGGCTTTGGCAAGCTAAAAAGAGATACGGCTTGCAAGTCCTGAATTATATCGTAACATCAAATCACATCCACCTGCTCGTATCAGATTCAAAAAAACCTTCAATCATTCCAGATGCAATGCAGCTTGTAGCAGGCCGCACCGCTCAAGAGTACAATAAAAGAAAAAACCGAAAAGGAAGTTTTTGGCAGGATCGGTATCATGCTACAATTATCGATTCTGGTTCATATTTTAAAGAATGTATGGCCTACATTGACCTCAATATGGTTCGGGCAGGAGTCGTATCTCATCCATCAGATTGGCCCTACTCTGGTTACTACGATTGTTTTCATCCTCGCTACAGATATCTGATTATTGATTATGTTTGTCTTCTTAGGCTCTTGCATCTTAGTACCATCAAAGAACTCAAAAAGAGTAGGAACGAATGGATCGAAGATGCTTCTAAAAGGGAGGGTGTGTTACAGCGAAATGATAAATGGACAGAGAGTATTGCTGTTGGGGATCTTACGTTCCTGGAAAGAATAAAGAAGAAGCTTGAGTCCAAAGCATCTGGACGCTCGATCTATGAATTCAGCGATGGCTGGAGGCTGAAAGAGGATTCGATTTCTTATTCGCAGAAAACTAGCCAAAAAATCGTAAATAAAGGGAAATAGGCATCTAAAATTCAACGTAACTTAGCTATTATCAACTAATTGATTTGGTCCGACCCCCATCTACCCATCTAGCTGTTATTTTATATTATGCATATCGACATTTTTTATGTATAATTCAGGGAAGATGAAAATATTGCTCTGGCTTATTTTGCTTGTATTATGCTGGCCGCTGGCGATTTTAGCTATTTTTTTATATCCGCTTATCTGGCTTCTGTTGCTTCCCTTCCGGCTGTTTGGTATTACAGTAAATGCCGTGTTTGACCTGTTTAAGGCTATAATCACCTTACCGGCCCGCGTGCTGAAAATGCGGCGTTGATTACCGGATAATTTCTTTAACCAGATTTGCCGGTTTTAATAATCTATAAACTGGATATTCCTGCATCCTGCGGCTCCACTGAGGAACTATGTAGCGGTCAAAGTAATTCCAAACAAGGAGGCCGTCATCACTTTCAGGCTCCAGCAGGTAGGTCGCGACATTGGCCAGAGGTTGAGCAATCCCTATAAAGAGAGTTCCTGCCGGAAATTCTTTTTCTTCTCTCACATATTCACCTTTTACTGTGTTTAAATGGTGTCCCTGGTAGGCTATCTCTCCGCTTTTTATTTCCTGGACAAGAAATTTTTCAATGTAAAGTTTTGCCGGCTTTAGTAATTTTTCAACCGTGATCCCATGCTGCAGAAGTTTTTCCCGGACTTTTGGAATAGGCAGGGGGATGAGGTAGCCATAGGGGAGAGGAACTGATTTTTTCGGGTAAAAGTCAGCATAGAATGGCATCGTATATGTTTTCTTCTTGTCAGTTTTTTTTGCCCGTCTATAGCCTCTGTCACTCTTTACTACTTCCATTTCATAGCCATGCACTGTGATCTTTTGTTTGATCGGCCTGACATCGTAGGCGGTAGCAAAGATGTTTTCGTCTGTCAGGTTCAATCCTCTTTCAATCGTACGCTGGTCTGCATCTCTTATAAGCTGGAGGATATCATCTTTGTTTGCACAGCAGTATTCCAGAATGGCGTGAAAAAGTTTGTGACAGTCGTGTACCCGGGTTTTAAAATCAGCGTAAGGATAATTTTCATTCAATATCCCGAGCCTGTTACGCAGGCCGATATAATTGCTGATGTAACGGGGTTGAGGGCCGAGTGGCCGCCAGCCCTTTTCAGGGTCTCCTACATCCATAAAATCTCCATGAGGGATAGAGAGGATGTCATATTTATCTTTTAATATTTTATTCACTCCGGACATAAATCTATCACTCATATAATTGATGATAGAGTTGTCTCCGTTAGGATTTAAGGACCAGACATAAGTGGCAACTTCTTCATGATAGGAGCCGTTGTGGGTGTGGCTGTCTAAAAGCAGGGCTGGATCCCACCGCAGCATTACATTCTGAACAAGGCCCAGTACTTCCGGGCTCTCAAGTTTCATGCCGTCCCGGTTAAGATCAAGGTTTTGGCCATTGTAGCGGATACCGACTCCGTTTTTTGGCCCGACCTGGCTCCGCCGGTTATCGGGGCTGATCTTTTCATTGCCGTCTGGATTAAAGATTGGGGATATCAATACGACTAGTTTATCAAGATAAGGGGGGTTCTCGCTGAGCACGATATCTCTTGCCAGCATAAGGGCAGCTTCTTTGCCTTCGACCTCACCAGCGTGGATATTGGCCTGGAAATAAACGACTGCTCTGTCGTCATGATTAAGCTCTAAGGGGGAGGAAGGGGCTGGATCGCCTAAGACAATCAGAGGAATTTTTCTTCCTTCTGCGCTTACACCTAAGGTTTCGACCCTGATAAAAGAGCTTTGCTCCTGGAGCTTTTCGATAAAATCCATTACGTCAGTATATCTTGAAGTAGAGGCATAATCAGTAGACTCTGCCACAGTGAGCGGTTTTTTTTCGTCAACTGAGAATGAAAAAGCCGTTAAAGCAAATAAAGAAAGGATCAAACAGATAGATAAAACATATTTTTTGGTCATGGCAAATTCCTCTTTATTATAATTTGTAATAAAATTGTTTATAACAATGAATAATACTCAGTGAAGGGAAAATAGTAAATAGAAAATGGAGAAAAAACAAAATTAGACACGGATTTTCACGGATAAGGCTATAAAAACAAAATTTTACACTGAGGACGCAGAGGACACGGATAAAAGCGAGAAAGCATTAGACACGGATTTACGCGGTTAAATACGGATAAGAATAAGAAGCTTTTTATTTTTTTGGCTTGCACCCAAAAAATAAAAAGCTCTTTCAGTTTGTGCTGGAGCACAAAGGTAAACCAGGAAA
>CBFDDY010000079.1:0-9157 GCA_965603705.1 uncultured bacterium
TCCTGGTATCTTTAGGCAAAAGGTTTTCTGTATAAATAAACACATTACAAGCATTTACAAATGCTTTGGGAGTTAATTGCTTTCCAATTCCCATAACAAAGAAGCCGCTTTCCCGGATCCTGGTAGCGAGCCGGGTATAATCACTATCACTGGATACAATACAAAAGCCGTCAACATGTTTTCCATGGAGGATATCCATAGCATCGATTATCATTGCACTGTCAGTAGAGTTTTTCCCCACCGTATAACGGAACTGCTGGATCGGTTGGATAGCTGCCGTATTAAGAGTCTCTTTCCATCCCTGCATATTGGGAGTTGTCCAATCTCCATAGATCCTTCTGATCGTCAATGTTCCCTGCTTACTTGCTTCAGTTAATATTTTTCCTATAAGTTTAGGCTGCGCATTATCACCATCTATTAAGAAAGCGATCCTCTTTATACTTGTTTCCTTTAATTCATTAACCATGATTATTCCTCTAATTGTTTGATTATTTACCATATTCTACTTCCAATTAATAAAATATTCAATTTTTTTTATATATATTGAAATATAATTACAAAAATGATAGCTTTATTAAAATAAGCCAAGGAATAGGACAGGCTCTAATAAATAAAGAGGGCGCAATCCTTTCGGACTAAAAAGGAGAAATCATGAACAAAAATGAATTATTTGAAAAAATGAAAATTGCTGTGATCGAGGGAGATAAGCATGATGCAGAATCCTTAGCACAGAATGCAGTAGAAAACAAATTGGAACTGAATGAAGTCATAGAAAAAGGGTATACTCCTGGAATCCAGAAGGCTGGAGACCTTTGGGAATCTGGAGAATACTTTCTACCTGAACTCATTTCCAGTGCTGAATGCATGACCACTGCTATGAAGATCTTACTGCCTGAACTAAAAAAAGCCGGGATATCGTCAAAAACTCTGGGAAAAGTAGTTATAGGCACAATAGAAGGGGATATTCATGATATTGGCAAAAATCTTGTTGCCTCTATGCTGGCCGCCAATGGATTTGAGATCACCGACCTTGGCGCTGATGTTAAACTTGATAAATTCATATCTACAGCCCAGGAAATAAATGCAGATTTTATTTGTCTCTCCTCCCTGCTTACAACAACCATGCTAGGACAAAAAAAACTAATAACTATGCTTAAAGATAAAAAATTATTAGGGCATGTTAAAGTTATGGTCGGAGGCGCCCCAGTCAACTCCCAATGGGCCCAGGAAATAGGGGCTGACGGTTATGCAGAAAATGCAATGACAGCAGTCAGCACTGCAAAAAAACTATTATAAATGGAGAATAAAATGTTATCTACAATCAGGCCAAAATTAGAGCTGTTGAGTAAGGAGCTTATTAACAAAATAATCGAGGAAGCTTATATTATCCTGGAAAAACAGGGAATATTTGTTGAAAATTCTGAAGCTTTAGGGCTTTTTAAGGAAGCAGGAATGGAACTCGACACTTCAAGCCAAAGAGTCTTTATTACCCCTGAACTTATCCAAGATTGTCTTGGTTCCACTCCATCCTTGATTAAGATGTATGACAGAAACGGTGACAAAGAATTTATTGTGGGGCAAGATGAAGTGCATTTTGATCCGGGCTCTGCCGCCGTAACCATCCTGGACCATAATACAGGAGATCAAAGGAAAGCTGATACTAAAGACCTCATAATGTTTGCCCGCCTTACAGATCTTATGGATAATATTGACTTTCAGAGCACAGGTATTATTAGTTCAGATGTACCTGATATCATTTCCGACAGTTATCGCTTATATCTCGGATTAAAATACTGTAACAAACCAATTGTTACCGGGACTTTCAGAGTGGAGGGCTTTAAACCAATGTTTGATATGCTGGTAGCGATTCGAGGCAGTGCCCAAAAACTTTCAGACAAACCTTTAGCCATTTTCGATGCCTGCCCCTCCCCTGCTCTTAAATGGAGCAATCTTACAACTCAAAGCCTAATCGATTCAGCCCGGGCGGGAATCCCTTCTGAGTTGATCTCCATGGGCATGACCGGGGCCACTTCACCTGTCACTATTACCGGTACTCTGGTCCAGCACGTAGCTGAGAATTTGTGTGGCCTGATAATCTGCCAGTTAGCCCATAAAGGCGCTCCTGTTATTTTCGGTGGTTCTCCCTCAAGCTTTGATATGCGAAAAGGCACAACTCCTATGGGTGCGATCGAAACGATGATGATCGACTCCGGATACACCCAAATAGCCAAACATCTTAATCTTCCCTCCCATGCATATATGGGATTAAGTGACGCTAAGGTCAATGACAACCAAGCAGGGCTTGAATCAGGTATTGGATCAGTATTGGCCGCACTTTCAGGTGTTAATGTTATTTCAGGACCTGGCATGATGGACTTTGAAAGCTGTCAAAGCCTGGAAAAACTAGTGATAGACAATGATATATGCGGAATGGCATTGCGTCTTGTAAGAGGAATAGCCCAGCGGGATGATCCTATCGCTACTGATTTATTTGATGGCTTTACAGCAGATACTCAGTTTCTTTCCATGCCCCACACGCGCAAGTGGTATCGGGAAGAACACATCTTTTCCGAAATAATTGATAGAGATACCTATGATTACTGGGTGTCCCTTGGGAAAAAGAGTTCGGCCGAGCGGGCAAAGGATAAAGTGAAAGAGCTTTTGCAGGAAGATAAACCCTCTATACTCAATGCTGATGTCCAGACTGAGCTCCAAAACATTATGCTCGCAGATGCTAAGAGAAATGGGATTGATAAACTTCCTTAACAGATAAATTGAATTCAGCTAAAATCCACAAGCTCGAAAAATTCAATATCAATATCGAAGACCGGCGCATATTTATCCGGCTGGGATATGGTACGTCAAGCAGAAATGTAAATAACCAGACCAAAAAAATGGTCTTAAAGGCAAAAAATAAGCTACCTTCCCTTCTCCAACCAACCGCTGTTTTTAAGATCCTCGACTATGAGGAAACCAACAAACATCCGATCTTTAAAGATGCAAAAAAAGTAGCCCTGTGTATCTGTACTATCGGGATTGGATTAGAAGAAGCCAGTAGTAAATTGCTAGAGAAGAATGAGATATTAGATGGGCTTATTTTAGATACTTTAGGTTCAGAAGCTGCCGAAGATGTCGCCCGGCAGACAGATAAATACATTGCAAATATAGCAAAGGAAATGGGTCTATGGCCCAGTAAAAGATTCAGCCCCGGCTACAGCATTTGGGATATCCAGGATCAAGCTTATTTATTTAATATTCTTCCGGCTGAAGAAATAGGAGTGCGCTTGACCGATTCTTTTATGATGGTCCCGCGGAAATCAGTGTCATTCCGGATAAATTTTTATGAGGATAAAAACAAAACCAGCCGCTCGTTCAGCTGACCTAGATTTAATGTTCTCCAATAATTTCCTTAACCCGCATAAGCTGGACCTGGAATGACCTTTCCATTTCCTCAAGACGACCTGAAATATATCTTATTGTCTCCCTCAAATTCGGGATTAAAATATGTTCCAATGCATTTACGCGACGTCGAGTTACATCTATCTCTCTCGCAAGAAGCTCAACTGCTTTCCATAAACGGGCAATTTCCATCAGGTCATTAAGTACTTCCTGCATCTTTTTCAAACCAATATCCATCTCACTTTCTGTGTTAAAAAAATCATAATCCGAAGCCTTTAACACCTTGACCTTTAATTTTGGGATGGATAGATTGAATATCTTTTCAGAGTCAACATGCAAATTTAAATCACCTTCAGGAATAAACTCTTCTAATTTTTCTTGAGAATCTTTAGTTCGGGCGAGAGCAAATGAAATGAAGATCTTGTCCAACTTTTCCCCGATCCCCTCCTGGAGTTTATCCAGCTTTCTAATAAGATCAAGGAATCTCCTCATTAGCTCCTCTAATTTATCTTTTAGTAATTTGTGCCCCCGCTCTGCCAGCTTAATACGCCTGCGCAGCCGCAGAAGCTCCATACGGTTTGGATTGACATTCAGTCTCATTTTTCTATAGAGTAATATTTATCTAAAAATTCCGGTCTAATCCTTTTAAGTTCGCCCTTTGGCACCATGCGCAAAAGATCCCAACCAATATCCAGTGTATCCGCAATAGAACGTGATTCATGCTCGCCCTGACGTACAAACTCATCTTCATATTTTTCTGCAAACTCCATATAAATCTTATCCATATCTGAAAGAGCAGCTTCTCCCAATATCAAAGCAAGCTCCCTTGATTCCTTTCCACTGGCATAACACGCAAAAAGCTGATTTAAAACATCGGCATGATCTTCTCTTGTCTTTCCTTCTCCAATGCCCTTATCCTTGAGCCGTGAAAGGCTAGGCAGAACATCAATCGGAGGATAGACTCCTTTACGGTGTAATTCTCTACTCAACATGATCTGACCTTCTGTTATATATCCTGTTAAATCCGCTATTGGATGAGTTTTGTCATCCTCGGGCATTGTGAGTATAGGAATAGAGGTTATTGAGCCGGGTTTTCCTTTAATCCGCCCTGCTCTCTCATACATAGAAGCTAAATCAGTGTATAAATAGCCCGGATATCCTCTCCGGCCGGGAATTTCCTTACGGGCGGCAGATATCTCCCTAAGTGCTTCAGCATAAAAGGTATAATCCACAAGAACCACCAAGACATGCATGTCTAGATCAAAAGCAAGGAATTCAGCACATGTAAGTGCAAGCCTAGGAGTAGCAATTCTTTCTATTGGAGGTTCATTTGCCAGGTTAAGAAATATAACAGATCTTTCCAAAGCACCTGTGTCTCTGAAATCTTCAATAAAAAAATTCGCCTCTTCAAAAGTGATACCCATAGCACCAAACACCACTGCAAATTTTTCTTTTTTTCCCAATACTTTAGACTGTCTGGCTATCTGAGCTGCTATCCTTGCATGCGGCAATCCGCTTCCGGAAAAAATGGGGAGTTTCTGGCCTCTGACAAGAGAATTCATGCCATCAATAGATGATATTCCCGTCTGAATAAACTCAGATGGATAATCCCGAGCTTGGGGGTTGATAGGACTCCCATTTATGTCACGCCTTTTCTTTGCTATTATCTTAGGCCCCCCGTCCTTGGGATTTCCGGAACCATCGAATATCCTCCCAACAATTTCCTCCGATACAGCCAATGTCTGGGAGCCACCCAGAAACCTTATGCTCGATTTAGCTATGTCCAATCCTGTGGTACCTTCAAAGACCTGCACAACTGCTCTTTCGGTTGAAACATCCAACACAGTCCCCCTGCGCAGCTGTCCGCCCGGAGATGAGATCTCTACTAACTCTCCGTATTTTACATCTACGATCTTTTCAACAATAACTAAAGGCCCAACTATATTCGTAACAGTTAAATATTCTTTGTGCATTATTCCGTCATCCTTTTTTCTTTAACAATTCTTTAAACACATTGTTTATCTCTATAAATAAATCAAGAACATCCGGATCATCTCCTTTTTCCTCAAGAAACTTCATCTTGGAAATCTTTTCTCTTATCTCCAATTTTAATATATCTTCAAGGTTAATCCCTTCTTTAAGTGCATTGAGTCCGGAATTATGGAAATGTATGATCGTTCGCATCATCAAATACTGCTTCCTTAAAGAGGTGTAAGTGTCCTGCGGATGAAAAGCATTCTGATGAAGGAAATCCTCCCTGATCGATTTTGAAGATTCAAGCACTAGGCGGTCCTGGTCAGAAAGCGATTCTACTCCTACAAGTCTTGCTATCTCCTGGAGTTCAGATTCCTTTTCCAAAAGTTTCATAGCTTCCTGTCTTATTTCTGAAAAATCCTCAGCTATTTCTTTATCCCAGTAATCTTTTATACTTTCGGCATATAAAGAATAGCTGTTCAGCCAATTGATAGCCGGGAAATGCCGCATATTAGCTAATTTATCATCAAGTGCCCAAAACACTTTTACAACCTTAAGTGTGGATTGAACCACAGGATCGGATAAATCTCCTCCAGGAGGAGAAACTGCTCCGATAACACTTAAAGCTCCTTCTCTATTATCAGAACCAAGACAAATTACTTTTCCTGCTCTTTCATAAAATTCTGCAATCCGGGAGGCAAGGTATGCCGGATAACCTTCTTCTCCAGGCATTTCCTCCATACGTCCCGATATCTCCCTTAAAGCCTCAGCCCAACGGCTTGAAGAATCAGCCATAAGCGCTACTGAGTAGCCCATATCTCTAAAATACTCTGCTATTGTCATGCCTGTATAAATCGAAGCTTCCCTTGCGGCAACAGGCATATTAGATGTATTTGCTATTATGATAGTACGTTCCATCAAAGGCCTTCCAGTACTCGGGTCTTTTAACTCAGGAAAACTTAAAAGAAGGTCAGCAACTTCATTACCGCGCTCACCACATGCAACAAACACAATGATCTGAGCATCAGACCACTTAGCCAATTGATGCTGAACTACGGTCTTGCCGCTTCCGAAAGGCCCAGGAACACAGGCTGTGCCTCCTTTTGCCAGAGGGAAAAGTGTGTCGAGCACTCTTTGTCCAGTAACTAAAGGAATTTCAGGCATCTCCCTCTTTTTAACCAGCCGGTTTTTGCGGATAGACCAAACTTGAAACAAACGGACTTCATGTTCCTTTTCCTCGCTTTTAATAACTGCAGCGACTTCATCTATCAGCATCTTTCCTTTCTTAATTTCAATAACAGTGCCATTTTTTCCTGAAGGCACCATGATCTTATGCTTTATAAGCGGAGTTTCTTCGATTTCTCCCAGGAAATCCCCCTCTTCAACCTTCTGTCCTTTTTTTACAAAAGGCTTAAAATCCCATTTTTTCTCCCTATTTAAAGGGGGCACCTCTATTCCTCTTGTGATAAAGTCACCTTCTTTTTCTTTAATAACATCCAGCGGACGCTGAATTCCGTCAAAAACAGAACTAATAAGACCAGGACCTAACTCAACACTTAATGGCTTCCCAGTCAATTCTACTGGTTCCCCAGGTCCTATACCGGTTGTGTCTTCATAAACCTGAATAAATGCTCTATCCTCTTTAAGCTCAATTATTTCTCCTATAAGTCCGATATCTCCTATTTTGACCATGTCGTACATTTTTGCTCCCAGACAGTCCGAAGCAACAACAAGAGGCCCCGCAGTTCTAATAATCTTTCCTTTTTTCATATTATTTCCTTCTAATTAAAGAATCCGAGCCTGTTGCCTTTATGGCAAGATCTTTCATCTTTTGGCTGAGAAGATCAGAAGCTTCTCTATAGTCTGAAAAACTAGCTACAACCGGACAAAACTTTTTCTCCAATTTATCAATCTCCTTTTTCAGGGGTGCAAAGAATTTATCATTGACCAGGCAAAGAGCAATCCCTTCTTTCTCAAGTCTTTTAAGCATTTCTCTAGCTTCATAAATACCCGCAGGAGCATATACTTTAATTCCCAAAGCCTTTAACGGAAAAACCAAATCAGCATCCCCCATTACAGCAACTTTATCAAACATAAGTTTCACTTATCCTGGTTTTTATTATTTGCTCTGTAAGACGGTTCATCTTCCCAACGCCAATAATGCGGAATAAATTAAGTTCTTTCTTTTTAGCAAGGACATAAGCAAAAACAGGCTCAGGACCAAAAACAATATATCTGGCGTTTCTTAAATATCTCATAAGATAATTTTCAAACTCTCTTTCCAGCGTTACAAAAGTTTCATTTTCCTGTAAAGCATCTATACCCTTACTCCACGCATCAAAATATGGACTGAGCTTTAGTGACTCACTTATATCAAAATAAGAAAGAGCATAACTTTTCAATATTTTTTCAGTTTCAATAAACCCGCCATCCATTATAATAGTTTTAAGTTTATCTTGAGGAAGGTCCAGGTATTTTATCCTGGCTAATATTTTAAGGTTTCCCAGGTCTATTCTATGACGCACATAATCTATAATAAAAGGATATCCGGTTTCCTTTGCGGTTTTTAAGGCATCTTCAGGACAATATTCTTCTTCAATCACCTTCATTACCTTTTTCTCAAGGCAAAGACCAAACATATCCTTAACCAGGCTTTCTTTTTCTTTTTTAAGAAAAACATCCAATTCTTTTGTATCTTTCATCTCCTCCATTTCTTCCATAAAATATCCCGCATCAAATATTATTTTTGTGGCAGATAAAAAATCATCCTCCTCTGCACTTTCCAGAAACACATCTCTTGAAATAAGTTTTTTCTCTAGAGCACGCACTCTTCCCACCGCATAAGTATAATCAAGGCGGGAAATTTTCTTCATAGTTTTAAGTCCTCTGCAATACTCCGCTCAATCTCAGGGCGAAGCTCATCTTTTAGTTTGTCCTTATCAAGAGCCCCTTCTTTCTCACCTTCTTTCATGATTATTCTCTTTTTCAAAGACTCCTTCCCTCTTATCGCTTCTTTGAAGGCTGCATCCAATATCTCGTCAATAATCTCTTTTTTGCAGAAAAGAATCTTCATCTTCTTGTCCATACGAGCTTTAGTTACTATCCGGTTCGCCTCCAACTCTCTACGGTGTTCTTCATCTGAAAGGTATTCTTCAGCGGCATTAGAAGCTTCCTCTCCCGCTTTTTTTTTGATCTCTTCTGCTTCTTGTTTACTTTTATCGATGATCTTTCGGACTTCTGCTTCTGCGTTGTCACTGATTTTTTTTATAATCTTCTCCAAACTCATTTTTTTTACTCTAATTAAAACCTAAAGTTGAATACCGTTAAGTAAGATTATTGTAACGAGAAGACCCAAGACAGCATATGTTTCAACCAGGGCAGCAAGAATCACAGGCTTCATCATATCTTTAGGCTGCTTGGCGACCATATACACACCAGCTGCACAGACTTTACCTTGATGAATTCCTGACATCAATCCAGTAAAAGCAATAGGAAGACATGTCATAAATATTTGCAGCCCCTGAAAAGTAGTCAGAGTTACTACTGCTTCTCCTGTTAAACCCAGCTTTAGGATCACTAAAAAAGCACTAAGAAACCCATATATTCCTTGTGTTCCAGGAAGCGCAACAAGTATAAGGAGACTTCCAAATTTATCAGGGTCCTCGCTCATAACCCCACTTGATGCCTGCCCTACTAAACCAATTCCAATAGCAGACCCAATTCCTCCAAATATTACTGCAAATGCGCTGCCCAATATAGCTAATGCTAAACCTAATTCCATTTA
>CBFDDY010000080.1:0-9147 GCA_965603705.1 uncultured bacterium
CCATGCCCGCTCATCCTTGCTCACGGTTTTCTTAATCAATTAACCTGATTCTTTTCACCGCTCTTTTGGCAAAAAAGATTTTTCAATTATTATTAATAAAAATAGATAATAGAAATAAATAACACGTGAAATGTTAGTCGAAAGGGTTGGCCCTGATGAAATTCTGGTTGACTGAGCATGGTTTAGTTTTCAGCGGATTTAAGCTGGGTCGGGGTCTCTCCGCCCGCAACGTAAGGGACCCATTGGGGGATGGGTGGAGTGAGGACGGAGACACCCCGACTCAGCTTCCCATTTGCTTGAAGCAGAGCCACACCTGAATTTTATCTCGCTATTTACTATCTCCCATTTTCTAAGTATCATATATATCGACATTTCTTATAAATAACTCAGATAATGCTTTATAACAAGAAGATCCGAATCGGCGTAATCGGCGGGGCAAAACCTGATGCCCATGCCAGAAAAACCGCATTTGAAGTCGGAAAACTTATGGCAGAAAAAGGAGCCATCCTGGTTTGTGGCGGACTAAGCGGGGTAATGGAAGCAGCAGCACGGGGAGTAAAACAAGCCGGAGGATTAAGTATAGGCATCCTCCCCGGGAATTCTCCCCAAGATGCCAATCCCCATATTGATATTGCTATAGCAACCGGCATGGGATATTCCCGCAATTCTCTGGTAGTAATGAACTCTGACGTTTTAATTGCAATTGATGGACGATACGGCACCCTCTCCGAAATTGCCTACAGCCGTGTCCAAGGTAAAAAGGTCATCGGCATCTCGACCTGGGACATTAAAGGTGTTATCAAAGCGGAGACGGCAGAGGAAGCAGTGAATCTAGCACTAAAAGACATCTATCCTTTGATTCGATGAAACAGACCTATAAAATAACCATTAGTTATGATGGGACAGATTATTTTGGCTGGCAGCGGCAGCCGGACAAAAAGACTATCCAAGGAGAATTGGAAAATGTTCTGTACAATTTCCAATCAAAAAAAATCAATGTTCTCGGCGCCGGCCGCACAGACGCTGGCGTACATGCTCTAGGACAGGTCGCTCACTTTATAGCCGATATAAAACTCGACAACTCAGAACTTCAGCAAGCGATAAACGGCCAACTTCCCCACGACATCAGAGTTACAGCCCTGGAAAAAACCGGCCCCGATTTTCACGCCCGCAAATATGCCCGCTCAAAAATTTATCAATACAGAATATTCAATACAGGCGATATCAGTCCTTTTCTGATAAGATATGCCCTCTACATAACCTCTCCCCTTAATATTACAAAAATGAAAAAAGCAGCAGTGCATTTTATAAGAGAAGATGATTTTTCTTCTTTTTCCTCCAATCGGCTGCTTCATCCGGTAAGAAATGTCTTTCGTTCTGAGATAAGAAAGAAAGGTGAAGAGATTATTTATACAGTAGAAGCTACAGGATTCCTTAAATATATGGTAAGGACCCTGGTCGGCACCTTGTTAGAAATCGGAAAAGGCAAGCTGGAGCCTGAAGATATTGATAAACTCTTTAAGCAAAAAAAACGGTCTCTCTCATCCCCTACCGCTCCCTCAAAAGGGCTGTGCCTAGTAAAAGTTAATTATTAAATGTTCTAGCCTGAACTATTCATAAAACTCTGGCTATTGTGACTCTGCCCCAGGCGAATGTTACTATCACAGCCAAAACATTCCCCAGTACCAATCCTATCCATACACCGGTTAATCCTAATCCAAAGACAATACTAAATAGATATGCTATGGGCACTTGTAATATGATAGTCCTCAAAATAGTGACTATTAAAGACCTTGTCCCCATGCCTATTCCCCGAAACATAGCGGAAGTCAACATACCTAAAGGCACAGTTGGGTAAAATATTGCCGTTATACGAAGAAATCTCACCAGATCTGCTGATATATGGGCTGCTTCTTTTGAATAAGTAAATATGTAAGAGACTTGGGAGGCAAAGACAGCAATTATCACCCCGACACTTAATTCAATAATTACCCCTATTTTAATAGCATAGAGATAGGCAGTGCGCAGTTTATATTTATCTTTTGCTCCAAAAGCAGCTCCCGTTACAGCTGTCACCCCTGTAGCTAAACCAATCAACGGTATAACCCCCAGCATAACTATTCTCCAACCGCTTGTAAAAACTGCAACTCCATCATCTCCGTTCACAATCTCGATAATAATAATGAGAAAAACCATAGTAGCAGACATGGAAAGTTGGGCTAATGAAGAAGGCACTCCTACACTGAGGATCTCTTTCAAAATCTCTTTTTTATATTTAAAATCCTTAAAAATTATATCCACATAGGTATTACGTCTAATAAACAACCAGTAAATGAATAACAAAGAGGTGGCCATCAATGAAATAATAGTTGCTATAGCAGCCCCGGCTACGCCAAAATCGAGGATATAAATAAATATAGGATCAAGGATAATATTTAGGCCCGAACCTAATATTAATCCATACATGGCTCTTTTTGCATCGCCTTCCCCTCTAAGCACTGCATTTGCTACATTAGAGAAAATAACAAATACCGATCCTGCAAAAATAATTCTGGCATAATCAGCAGCAAGAAATCCAACCCGATCGCTACTGCTTAGAGAGATAAAGATCCCTTTAACAAAGGGCAGGGCAGAAAAAGTTAGAACAATCGCAATTGTTAATCCCAGGATTAAAGTATGGACTGCCGTATTACTTGCCCCCTCTCTATTTCTTTCTCCGATCCTTCTTGAAATTGCAGAACTGCCGCCTACTCCGATTCCCATACCAACGGCTATAAGGATTATAAAAAAAGGGAAAAACAATCCGATCGACGCTAATTCATCCGCACCCAAACCCGCCACCCAAAATCCATCCACTACACTGTATATGGATTGAACAAGCATACCAAACATCATAGGCACGGAAAGTTTCCGTATTGCCTTTTTGGGTTCGCCCAGGAGATCCCTTACTCCTTGGGTCAAATGTTTATCTTCAACTTGCATTTTATTTACCTAGTCTCTCCCAAGTGAACTTATATCCTTTACATGTGCCTTATATAAAAAGGCGCATTATAACAGCTTTATATAGGAATATACAGCTACAGAATGGGATTCTTCTTGGGCAGGTTCCTTTTGACTGGATGATGGGAGGAGCCAAAATTTTACCGAAAATAATTAAAGCTGAATAAAAAACACATGTAATTTTCTAGCTTGGAAAATCAGCTATTTGGCTGCTCACCCCATTCCATGATCGATTTTGCCGTTACTTTAATCGCTCTGATATAATCCTGCACATCCACCCATTCATCATGTTGACCGTTTTGCGCTAAATCTCCCCCAAGAGGACCGTATCCCAGAGTCGGGATGCCGCTAAAAAGATTAGGATTACGGATATCACTGGCAGTATGAAGCGGATTAACATATGGGTCCTCTCCAATCACAGCTTTTATGGCCCGGCTGACCACTTGATAAAGAGGATGCTTAACCGGCACTTCCACTCCCTGAGTCCCGAACACCCACTCAATCTCGGGAGGATGTTGCTTGAGCCAGGAATCTGCTTGGGCAGCCCCTTTAATACAAGCGGAAATTTCTTTTTGCACTTGCTGCAATTTCTCTCCAGGAGGGAAAGAGATTGATGCCCCAAATACACACTCCCCAGGCACCTGTGTTTCGCCTCCCTCCTTTCCACTCAGGATATATCCGGTAAGCAGGTTGGTGGACCTCCCTATCCTTTTATCTAAAGCCGGGTGATGGACCCGCTGGTTTCGGGTTGCATCCAATTCTTTTAAAGCCTGCAGAAGCAACATCGCTTTATTAATGGGATTTTCCGCCAAATGGGCAAATGCAGTCTTTCCCGGTTCTGTTGTTGGAGGGGGCTTCCCAAAGATCTTGACTCGGAATTTCAGCAGGCCTGATGCTATTGCCTTTATTTCCCTCATACCAACGCCTGATTCAGCAGGGTGAAGATAGAGAGACGCATCAGCATAATAACCCCTGCTCAAGAGAGCGATAACACCCTGGGCATTTTTTTTAGCAGGAGTGCTGCAAAGATAGATATCGCCTTTTGGTTTTAGTCCGGCATTATGTATAGCTGCCATAGCTTCAGCCATAATGGCCACCCCTGCCAGGTCATCAGCGACTCCCCATCCATATATCCTGTTATCCTCAATCTCTCCTGCAAAAGGAGCATGTTTCCATGCTTCGGTATTCCCTATATCTGGACTATCAGGATGAGCAAACAATAAAAGACTCCTACCATCCCCCTTTCCTGGAAATTTACCCACAACACTTATACGTTTTTGGGGAGGGATGGTCTTTTTATCAGCAAATTGATATTTGAAATCAAGGCTGGACGGAAGTATTCTCAGAATCTCTACCTCGCATCCCAGCTCTTTGAATCTTGCCGCTACCAGAGCCTGAACAGCTTCCTCTCCTCTCCCCTGCGCTTTTATCAGTTCCTGGAGAAAAGAAATGTGTCTTTCTTTATTATTTTCAATGGTTTTAAATAATTTAGCGTCTGGAAAATCAGTAGACAGTAAATAAGAAAAGAAACTAATCCAACAAAAAATTAAAATACTTGCTGTTTTTTTCATTTTTCCCAGGGCTCCACCTTTGTACGTTTTATCCAAGTTTGTCATATGACTTCCTCTTATATATCACGCGTAATTATTATAATCAATTAGCCTGAGCTATTCATAAAAAATGTCGCTATGTATGATACATTTTTTTTAACCGTTTATCTAAACTGTTTATTTGACATATTCATAGTGATAGTAGTAAATATATAGGACCACAAACAAGAAAAAGGAAAGCGCCTATGCATGGATTACAACTACTTGACTGGATCGTCATTGCGCTTTATTTTTCTCTATTATTTGGCATTGCCATATGGGTTATCAGGCAGAAACAGGATTCTCCTACCGACTACTTCCTCGCCGGAAGGCATATCGGTTGGTTTGTTATCGGAGCTTCAATTTTTGCCTCTAATATAGGCTCAGAACACATAGTTGGCCTGGCCGGGACAGCCGCAAAAAGCGGCGTTGCTATGGGGCATTACGAACTGCATGCCTGGTGCGTGCTGCTTTTGGGGTGGGTTTTTGTCCCATTTTATATGCGCACCAAAGTTTTTACCATGCCGGAATTTCTGGAAAAGCGCTATTCCCCTACAGCCCGCTGGTTTTTATCAGTCATCTCTTTGATCGCATATGTGCTGACAAAAGTATCCGTAACCGTGTATGCAGGTGCAGTTGTATTTCAAGCCCTTATGGGCATTAAATTCTGGACCGGGGCATTGATCATTGTAATACTTACGGGAATTTATACAGTTTTAGGCGGACTGCGAGCTGTCGTCTATACCGAAAGCCTGCAGGCAATAGTGCTGATAATCGGCTCAGTTACTGTAACTGTCATCGGATTAATTAAAATAGGCGGCTGGGGAAACTTAGTTGCAGTTGCCGGAAGCCAGCATCTAAACCTGTTTTTACCCATGGACCATCCGGATTTCCCCTGGTTAGGAATGGTATTGGCTCCTCCCATAGTAGGCATCTGGTACTGGTGTACCGACCAATATATTGTTCAACGGGCTTTAGCAGCTAAAAATGAAGCCCAGGCAAGGCGTGGTTCGATCTTTGCTTCCTACCTGAAACTCCTCCCCTTCTTTATTTTTATCATTCCCGGAGTGATCGCTTATGCTCTAGTCCAAACCGGCCAGCTTAACCTCCCCGCTTCCGACCAGGCTTTTCCAGTGATGGTGAGAGCACTATTACCTGCAGGTTTAAGAGGCTTGGTAGCCGGAGGTTTACTGGCAGCACTTATGAGCTCTCTGGCTGCTGTTTTTAACTCCTGTTCCACCCTTTTTACAATGGATATCTACAAAAAACTCAAGCCTAAGTCTTCGGAAAAATCTCTAGTTTCAGTCGGAAGGATAGCAACCGGAGTTGTAGTGGTCTGCGGAGTCCTCTGGATCCCGTTTATGAAACATATTTCCGGAGAACTGTATCATTACTTACAGAGCGTTCAAGCTTACATTGCACCACCAATTGCCGCAGTTTTCCTGCTGGGACTATTCTGGAAAAGGATCAATTCCGCAGGAGCGGTCACTGCCCTTTTTGGAGGTTTTACAATCGGTATGTTGCGGCTGGTCGCAGAACTTAACAAGGAAGTTTTAACTGGCTGGCTGTATACTTTCGCAGATGTAAATTTTCTCTACTTCTGTGTCTATCTATTTCTTGTATGCATTGCCATGATGATAACTGTAAGCATCTTTACTAAACCCCCCTCATATGAAAAGCTCAGGGGGCTGACCTACGCAACAACAGTGCTTGAAGATAAGCAGGCTTCACGTGCAAGTTGGAACAAAAAAGACGTTATCCTCTCCGTTGTCATCCTGGTGATCATTGCGCTGGTCATGATCTACTTTTCCCCCTTGATCATAGGATAAAAAATGCTGACTGACTTAAAAGAAAAAGTATGGAAAGCTAATTTAGACCTTAAAAAATATGATCTGGTGACATTGACCTGGGGAAATGTCAGCGGCATAAACCGCGAAAAAGGACTGGTCGCCATCAAACCAAGTGGGATGTCTTATGAAGCCATGAAGCCGGAAGATATTGTTATAGTCGATCTATCCGGAAATGTAGTGGAAGGATCGCTTCAACCTTCCTCAGACACTCCCACTCACCTGGAACTCTATAAAGCATTTCGAGAGATTTCGGGAGCAACCCATACTCATAGCGAATTTGCAGCCATGTTTGCCCAAGCTTACCGGGAAATCCCCTGCTTGGGCACAACCCACGCAGACCTATTTAAGGGGGACATCCCCCTTACCCGGATGATGAAAAAAAAAGAAGTAGAAAAGGACTATGAAAAAAACACCGGCAAAGTGATTATAGAACGTTTTGCCAGGCTTAATCCTTTAGAGATGCCCGCTGTTTTGGTTGCCGGCCACTCTTCTTTTTCCTGGGGAAAAAGCCCGGATGACGCTGTTAAAAACAGCCTGATCCTGGAAAAGGTGGCAAAGATGGCCTGGGGAACGCTTTGTTTAAATCCGGAATGTAATAATTTTCCGGACTATCTATTAAACAAACATTATCAGCGCAAACACGGCCCGAAAGCCTATTACGGCCAGAAAAAATAATACTAATCCAGTTTCATAAGGAAGATTGAGATAAAAAATTCTGTTAAGAGGGAGTAAAATATTTAAGCATAACAAGGGCATCTTCTTCCGGGTCCCGGTAATAAGCCTTGCGTATCCCTAAAGATTTAAATCCATATTTTCCATATAACCGCCGGGCCGCAAAATTGGACGGCCTAACTTCCAGAATAACTGATTTTGCTCCATATTTCCTTATCTGGGCTGAAATCCGGTTTAAAACTTTTCCTCCTAACCCCAATCTTCTGAAATCAGGGTGAATAGCAAAATTGCTTATCTGCGCTTTATCTCCCATTAACCAGAATATGATATAGCCGATTATTTTATCCTGGTTCATGTGCACAACCACAAAAGGAAAAGATATCCCCTGGTTATTTATCTCTCCCTTAAATGTCGACTCCAACCAAGGATGAGAAAAAGACAGCCTTTCGATCTTCAAAACAAAAGGCAGGTCCCGCTCCTCCATAAGCCGTAAAAAAAATGATGTTTGAGGAAGCTTAGCCTTTATGATGTTTTTCCTCCGCCTGAGATTTGCGAAAGTAGAGCGGTTCAAGTTCACGAAAATCTTTCCCCCTACCGGCTTTCAGATGTTCATATCCCAGCAATCCGACTTCATAAGCTATAAAAAAAGAGCTTAATGGAACCCTCGCTTTGTCCTTGAAATATTGAAATATCTTTTTCTTATATACTTCAACTCCTGTGCCGATAAAATGAATGACCCGATTATCAGGAAGTTTTGAAAAAATACTATCTGGGGAATATACACCCTGGGCAATTACTTCAGCCAACTTTTTCCCGTCAAATTTAAAAAGGCCGCTATAAACTTCACCCTTTCTGGCATCCAACATAGGGCAGAGCAGCCGTCCCTGCGGCTGCCTCAGTTTATAGGCCAAAGCCGCAAGATTCGAAACCGGCGCTACTGGTTTCCCGGCAGCAAGCGCTAATGATTTTACTGTGCTCATCCCAATCCGGATTCCAGTAAAAGAACCCGGTCCTACTGCCAGGGCAAGCCCGTCTATATCGTTAATTTTTAATTTCTTTGTCCCCAGAACAAGATCAACTGAAGGCAGCAGCCTCTCAGAATGGGTCAAGAGAGAATCCATATTTACTTCAGCCAGGAGCTTGCTGTTATCCAGAAGGGCAACAGAACCTGCAAAAGAATTTGTATCAACCCCCAATATAAGCATTCGGCTTAATCCTGTTTCATTTTTTTTACGTAGGAAAATAATCCCCCCGCTTCCCACAGATTATGCTGCACCTCATTCATAGGCTCAAGCAAGAAAGCCTCCTTCCTGTAAAGATTCTGCCCCTCTCCCGTCCGGATATTCACTCTGATCTCATCACCTGTTTTCAGCATACCGTCGGCAATCAAATCCGCTAGTTTTGAGCACTTCATTACCGGAAATCCTGAATTGACTGCATTCCGAAAATATATAGCTCCAAAAGAGGGCGCAATGATCATCCCGGTTTGAAGAGACTTAAAACAATCAACCGCCTGCTGGCGTGAGGAGCCGGCTCCAAAATTCCGGCCGGCAATAATAATATCCCCCGGCCCTGTTTTGCCAGGGAAATCTTTCCAGCCCTCAAGATTACCCAGCGTATATTGTCCCATTTGCCTAAGCTCTGTGATATGCAGGAAAGCATTGTGAAATATCTGATCTGTATCGATGTCTTCGATCAATTGTCCTTTTTCCCCCAGAAGGACCCATATTTTCCCTTTTAAGATCGGATTTTTCATGTTAAATATCCTCCGGGCAGGCTATATGCCCTGCAATACAAGAAGCAGCTACGACTTCAGGGCTTGCCAGATAATTATGCCCTTTTCCCTGCTTTCCCTCAAAATTGCGATTCCCGGTACTTACCTGCACTTCTCCCTTGCCAATAAGCCCGATATGTCCCTGGGCACACCCTCCACAGCCGGGATTGCTAATAATCGCACCACTTTCAAAAAGATCTTTCAGGGTCCCCTCCTCTAAAAGCTGTTTATAGACTTTCCGGGTCGCAGGAACGATCTTTAA
>CBFDDY010000081.1:0-9133 GCA_965603705.1 uncultured bacterium
AGGTCAGTTTAAGGTGTTTGATGATCTTGTCTATAACTTCATGATCTTCAATAAAGGAGAGGAAGGAGAAAAGCCAAGAAAATCTCTTTATTATAGAGCGATGAGGATTATAGCATAAAAGCCCTAGAATATAACCTTGTCCGGCTATAGCCAAATACATTCTTCTCCTATACTAAGAGAGACGATTTTATATCTATAAATTTTCATCTAAAGGTAGAATATGCGGCTATATTGTCATTATAATGCTGTAAATAATAAAGATATCTTGATCCGTCCCCCAATATCCCCCAATAAATTGACACAAGCACCTCGATATTTTATTATTTCAAGGAATTCATTGAAGTAGAAAGGAGTTTGCCTTGAGAAATAAATTCATTCTTTTTTGCGTTTTATTGGCTTTAACCGGAATTTTCGGCCTGGCAAAAAATCAGGTTACCATGACCTACATCGCCAATGACGGTTACATGTTTGAGGCTGGAACCCAAAAAGTAGTAGTAGATTGTATGTTTTACATGGAGGGAAGCGGCCATTGGCATTCTCCGGATAAAAGTGTTTATGAAAAAATGATAAAAGGAGAAAAACCCTTTGATAATATCACAGCTATTATAGCAACCCATAATCATGGAGATCACTATAGCTCCGATATAGTAGCCAAATACCTCGCATCTTTTAATACAACTTTAATAGCCCCACCCCAAGTTGTGGCCAGCCTAAAGCAAAGCCGGTTTTTCGCGTCAGGAAAAAGTACAATCCTTACAGCTCCTGCAGATTTTTATCAATCCGGAGAGTTTGAAGTTGGACAGCTAAAAATCACTACTTTGACCTTGCACCATGTGGGAAATAACCGGGGCACTCAAAACATGGTGGCGGCCATTGATTTTGGAGGATTGACTATTCTTCATGCCGGGGATGCGAATCTTGATGATCTTTATACAGCCAAGTTCCCCACAAATGATATTGTCATGCTGAGCTACTGGCAAGGATTTGAAATCGATGTTATGGAAAAAATAAATAAAAACATAAAAGCCAAACATGTGATTTTCAAACATGCCCCTTATAAAACCATAAATGAGTCCATCCAAAAAATAAAGGATAATTATGGCAAAGTATCGTCCCATTATTCGGTCTTTTCCTTTACTTTCGAAGGCTTTGAATATTATCGGGAAGGGAACCAGATTAAAAAGGAAGCTGTTAAGGATTAGGGATAGTACTAGTACTATTATCTTTAAGAAGATGGAGTGAAAGCCCTGCAGTTAACTTTCACCCCATGTTTTTCTGCTTATTAGCCTTTGGAGGATAGGAATTTCCTTAGGCTGATATATTGAAGCAAAAGACCACTTGTCGCCCATGTCTTGAAAAATTTGCTGCTGGATACTAACGCCGTACGCATTTTCTTTAAGCTTAAGTATAGTCAGAAGAATGATCTCTTCGTTGCGAGTCATGAATTTCGGCATGCTTCTCTCCCATAAATATCCATCGTGGATATTTATATGTACGATGATTTTCGAAAAAAGTTGCATTACTATTATAATGCTGGATGAAAGTGTTAAGAATTTCTTGCTTAGCTTAAAGTTTATTCTCGGAAAATACGCTTAGCTATGGAAAAAGCCCGGTCGATGTTGTCATCCTCAAGTATAATGGTTAGTTCATTCAGGGTTGAAACCACCTCAACTACATTGATCCCTTCCCAGGCAAGAGCCCGGAGTATGAAACTGTAGACTCCGGGTACCCAAGCCGTGCCCGCCGGCAGTTGCACGGTCAGAGATGACAGACCGTCGATTTGGGCCAGGGCATGTTCACCACGGAATATTTCGGCGATATCTTCACTTAATTCCCGGCCCGCTATGATGGTGGTTTCAGAAATGCTCCGGGTAACATTGATGAACGGATCCCGCTTCCCTTCAATTCGCTCGAGCAGCATTTTCTGTTTTTGCATCAGTCTGCCTGAATGAGAGAATGTGATTTCCATCAGATTGGATCGAACCATGAGGTTAGGTGCACGAGCGAAAATCCGTCGCGCTCCTGCTTCACGCTTATGGATTGAATCCGCTAAACGGTTAAGCGCCATTATGACAGCACCTTCACTGACCTCTTTTAAAGCTTTTTTTTCTACTTCAGGCTTTATTTTACGAGCTACAGAGGATATGTTAATGATCCCCATTGACAAACCTTCGGCCAGTGACGGCGACATTCGGATAATTTCTTCAACAGCTTCAGGTACGGTTATCATGTTATATTTTTAACATATTATTTAAATTTTGTATATAATTTCTTAATATTTGACATATTTTGGTTCCTGCTTATAATTCACATTTATTATCACTTAATAATGAAAAGGAGAACACAATGTCATTAAAAGTTATGGAAAGAACTCCATCGGGAAATTGCCCGGTTTGTGATTGTCTAATATCTGGACCAAAAGATGTTGAAGTTTCAGAAATTCTATACTGTAGGGACTGTGAGTCCATGCTGGTTGTAGAAGTCGTTAATGGAAGCCATATCGAGCTCAGCGAAGCTCCTGAAATGGAAGAGGACTGGGGCGAATAACATCCCGCTGGTTAAAAAGAAAACGGATTTGTAAATGATTACCCTTGCCCTTCTTCATACCATGATACGAAAAGAAGAAAAATTGATCATGCAAGCAGCATCGGCCTGCGGTATCCGTGCCCTTCCGGTTGACATTCGCCGGGAAATTTTTGCCCCGGACAGCCCCCTGCCGGAATGTGATGTTGTTCTGCAGCGTTCTATATCAACGGTTAAAGGCGGTTATGCGGCTGCATATTACGAATTCCGGGGCATTCCTGTGATTAACTCCTCAAAAGTCGCTCACGTCTGTGCGGATAAATATCTAACTTCTCTGCTGCTCTCCAAGGCTGGAATTCCCACTCCCAGATTCGCGATGACCTTTAATCTTGAATCATCTCTCCAGGCAGTGGAGTCTATGGGAGGATTTCCGGTAGTCCTGAAACCCGCCCAAGGATCTTGGGGCCGCTTATTGGCCCGTGTTAATGACCGCGATGCTCTCGAAGCTGTTTTGGAACATAAGGCTGTTCTGGGCACACCTCCTCATAAGGCCTTTTATTTGCAGGAATATATACACAAGCCCGGTTATGATATTCGAGCCTTTACCGTGGATGGAGACCTCATCTGCGCAATCGCCCGGGATTCCGAACACTGGATTTCCAACACAGCTCGCGGAAGCCGGGCCCGGGCGTTTGCCGCTACCCCGGAATTACGCGCTATTTGCCTCCGAACATCCGAAACCATCGGCGGCGGACTATTAGCCATCGATCTTTTCGCTTCAGGAGCAGGATTTCTGGTCAATGAGGTCAACCACACAATGGAATTTAAAAATTCCGAAGAACCGACCGGAGTCAGTATTTCCGGTGCTGTGGTTGAATACTGTCGACAGACAGCTGCGGCTCAAATAAATCCGCGATCAAGATAATAAGGAATTTAATACCATGGACGTTTCTATAATTGGCGGCTCCGGATATGCTGGAGGAGAACTGCTGCGCATTCTTTTACTCCATCCCCAAGTTCACGTTAAACAAGTCATAGGACTGCGTAGTGCAGGCCATCCGGTTACTCGTTTCCATCCGAATCTAAGAGGATTAACTTCGCTGATCCTGGAAAAGCAAGCTGAACTTAAGCCCTGTGATGTGATTTTCTTGGCCCTACCTAATGGAGAATCCATGCAAGTCATGTCCGATTTAATGTCCTTGTCCGGAAGTATCATCGATATGGGCGCTGATTTCCGCCTTGGTCTGGAAGAGGATTGGGAACAATGGTATCCCAACCCGCATACTGCTCCCGAACTTTTACAGAGCTTTCTGTATGGAGTTCCGGAAATTATTCGGGATCAAGTAAAAATAGCTAAGCATGTTGCTGTCCCGGGATGTGAAGCGATCGTCTCTATCCTTTGTATTTACCCTCTACTTAAGGCTGGTTTAATTAATCCGGGACGTATTATTATTGATGCCAAGATGAGCAGCTCCCAGGCCGGAAACACGCCTACAGCCGCCTCTCATCATCCGGAACGTTCGGGTGCGGTCCGCTCTTACCAGCCGGTGGGGCATAGGCATACGATAGAGATCGAGCGCTGCCTGGAGTTGTTTGCCTCTGATATCCATGTTCATATTTCCGCTACCGCCATAGAAATGGTGCGGGGTATACTTGTGACAATCCATGCCGAGCCAGCTGCCTCTGGTTTGTCTGAAAAGGATGTCTGGCTGGCTTATAGATCGGCTTATGCCGACGATCCATTTGTCCGTATTGTTAAACAAAAACATGGTCTTTACAGATACCCTGAGCCTAAGCTTTTGCAGGGGACCAATTTCTGTGAAATCGGTTTTGCGCTTGATCCGAGAGGTGGGAACCTGGTTGTTTTAGGTGCGATTGACAACCTGGTTAAAGGTACGGCCGGAACCGCAGTCCAGTGTATGAATCTGATGGCCGGTTTCCCTGAAACAACCGGACTTGATTTTCCCGGCTTGCATCCGGTGTGATTATGTGTCAAACAGACCAGATCCGCCGCCATTTCAAAGGAATCATCGATTCCACTCTACGTGAGGGATTCCAGTTTCGTAGTGCAAATTTCAGCCCGGAGGATATGGAAAGGATTTTTAATCTCCTGGAATGCATAGGGATTGATTACATAGAAGTAGGTAATCCAGCTTCAAAAATTGTCCGTGGTTTGATTGCTCCGCTGCTTCAGAATAGGACCAACCGGTCTCCCCGAGTGCTTTCACATATCCGTAATCACACAGGGGATCTTAGGCAAGCCCTGGGCTGTGGAGTTGAGGGAATTAATATTCTCTGCACTTTAGATCCTGACCGCTTAAACAACATGGGCGTAAGCCGGATAGAATACTTAAAGCGACTGCGTCTCAATATCCGGACTGCAGTTGCTGCAGGACTTGAGGTCCGTTTGGGGATTGAAGCCTTCTTTGATCAGCCCCTGGCTCGCTGCAAAGATATTATTGCCCTATCAGAATCGGAAAAAGTCGCTAGAATATGTCTTTCGGACACTCTGGGTAGGGCCATGAACTGGGAAGTCTATAAGAGGATTAGCAGCCTGCGGGTTCTTTATACAGTCGACTTTGAAGTTCATCTGCATAACGACCTGGGACATGCTGTAAGTAATGCTTTGGCCGCCCTGACAGCCGGGGCCAACTGGATCGACACATCCCTTTTGGGTATAGGAGAGCGAACCGGGATCACGCCATTAAGCTCATTGCTGATAAATCTTCATATGCTCGATCCCAGGCTTGTCGATAGATACCGGCTTAATATGCTTACTGAGGCGGAAAACCATATATCAAACCTCTGTGGAATTGAAACCCCTGTAAACCTGCCGACCAATCGAGTGAACGGATTTGCCCATAAAGCCGGCATTCACCTTGATGCCATCCTTGCCCTTGGTCCGCAAAAATACGAGCCCCTTGCTCCAGAATTGATCGGAAACCAAAGAAAGCTGATCACAAATACTCCTATTTCCGGAAAAACAACTTCTAAAGATATACACCGGTTTGAATTGCAGCAGGCTAAAAATAAATTGCGGGACGATTTGCCCGAATAGGAGACTAGCACATGCTGATCATTAAAATCGGAGGCGGTAAGGATATTAACTGGGGTGGTGTGAGCCGGGATATAGCTGAGCTGCGTAAAACTGAATCAATTATCCTGGTTCATGGAGCCTCGATTGCCCGAAATGAACTGGCGGACCGATTAGGTGTGCCGGTTCGTATTGTAGAATCCCCTAAGGGAATTCCCAGTGTGTATACAGACCGGGAAGCCATGGATATTTTCCTGATGGCTTATGCCGGATTAGCCAATAAACGGATTGTGGAACGTTTGCTTACTCAGGGCATTCCTGCTGTCGGACTGACAGGTGTGGATGGCGGACTCTGGCGGGCGCGAAGAAAACCGGACCTGCTGTCCAAAAGTAATGGCAGGACCAAACTGCTCAGCGGGAATTTTACCGGGAAAGTGGATGAGGTAAATACCTCCCTTATACGGCACTTGCTTGACGGAGGTTATCTTCCTGTAGTTTGTGCTCCGGCAATAAGTCATAACCATGAGATAGTTAATACCGATAATGACATTGCAGCCGCATTTATGGCTGGGGTATTGGGCTGCCGTCGTATGGTCTGGCTGTTTGAGGCTCCGGGGCTTCTGAGGGAGGCTGACAATCCTGAAAGTTGTATTCCGTATATCTCGCGTTACGAAATTCAGGAATTCATAGATTGCGCCCGCGGGCGAATGAAGAAAAAGATCATGGGTGCCCAGCTTGCGATTGAACTTGGAGTGGAATCCATCTATTGGGGAGATGGCCGGATTGATCATCCGATTGTCTCGGCCTTGGATGGACAGGGGACCATTATCGGCTGAAGCAGCAATATGACAAAAACACAGTTTTTGAGGAAAAAATATATGGTCGGATGCTATCCTGATAGAGGTCTGATAATAGTTGATGGAAAAGGCCCTTATCTTTTTAATGATTTGGGAAACCGTTATCTTGATCTCATGACTAATTATGGAGTAAACATTTTTGGATATCGTCATCCCATTCTGTCCCGGGTATTAGCTGAACAAGCAGCCGGACTGACCACTCTGCATGGCAGTTTCAGTCATGAACCGGGTGCAGAAGCTGCGCGCCTTCTGGTTGAGCGATGCGGAGGCGGACTGGCACAGGTTTTCTTCTCAAATTCAGGCTCCGAGGCGGTAGAGGCTGCCCTCAAATTCTCTGTGACAGCAACTGGAAAGCGCCGGTTTATCGCCTTTTATGGTGGCTTTCACGGTAAGACCCTAGGGGCACTCTCGGCAACCCACGGGGATAAATACCGCCGTCCCTTTGAACCGTTGCTCTGGGATTTCCAGCATGTGGCCTACAATGATCTTGATGCCCTAAAAGAGGTGCTGGATAAACGAACCGCCGCCGTTATACTGGAGCCGATTCAGGGAGAATCCGGCATACAGATACCTTCGCCGGATTACCTTTTGGAAGTACGCCGGCTGTGCAATGAATATGGTGTGATTTTAATTCTGGATGAAGTTCAAAGTGGAGCCGGTCGCACAGGCTATTTACTGGCCTCGCAATCCTCTAAGATCTCCTATGATATAGTTTGCCTGGGAAAAGGATTAGCAGGAGGAATCCCCATTGGGGCAACATTAGTATCCGGAGTCATCGCTAAAAGTATCCCCAAAAGCATTCATACCTCCACTTTTGGAGGCAATCCTTTGGCTGCTGTAGGCATTCTAACAACTCTGAATTTATTGACTCCGGAATGTTTGAATACGATCCAAAGTATGGGAGATTACTTCCGGGAACGTCTGGCAGGTGCTGCCTTGAATCGGATTCTTAGCGTTAGGGGACGGGGTTTTATGCTGGCCATTGATGTTTCAGGTTCAAGGTCTGAAGTTCTCCAGGAACTTCAGAGAAACGGTATTCTGGCTATTCCGGCAGGCGAACAGACTGTAAGATTTCTGCCGCCTTACATTCTGAAAAAATATCACATAGATTTTACGATTGATATCCTGGAAAGGATCTTGTCTCGAGATGATTGAAATGCTATTTAAAAGACGGAATAACTTGAACAGCTTGGCAAGGATGAAAAAATGTGTCGATTTTTGATGGCAAGACTGCAGCAGGCAACGGATTCGTCAATGCTGATAGAGCGTTTTGTCAGCATGTGCAGAAACAGCCGTGCCCCTGACGGAGATCTGCAGGAAGACGGGTGGGGCATTGCTTGGCTTGACGGTTCCGGGAAATGGCTTTCAAGAAAATCGATCCGGCCTATTTGGGATGATATTCCTCAACCGGCCTGCAATCTTCCCGCTGCTCATATTTTGCTGATCCATGCCCGCAGCGCTTCGTTTTCGCATCACAAACATGACATTATATTTAATCAACCGTTTATCAGTGATCAGTTTGGATTTGTTTTCAACGGTCTTATCCGGGGCGTTCGCTTTCCCCGCCCTTTACCGGGTAAGATAGGGGCCCAAAAAATATGGAATCTTCTGCTGGAGCTCCTGAAAATGTATCCTCCGGAAGAAGCATTGGGCCGGCTGGCTTCCTATATGGATTCATGTTCGCGAGAGATTGCCGCCCTTAACCTCGGACTTTGCAGCAGGGGAAAGTTCTATATCTTTAATCAATACACCGGAAACAGGGAATATTATACACTGCATATGAGCCGTACATCCAACCTTTCAATGATCTGTTCTGAGCCCTTGGATGGCTATGCATTCGCGCCAGTTGCGCCGGAACAGGTTGTTTGTTTATAAACGCAGGCACGTTTTAAGCAAGATCTCCATTTAATTTAGAGGATAGGAATTTCCTTTTTTTGTTCACGACAATGTTCTCTCATTTTCATCCAATATCTACCCTCTAAGCAACTACAATAACAATAATACCTAGGAAAAACATAGAGTTCAACAAGAAATCCGCAGGCAAGGAAGAATCTTTCAGAATTCAACTATAAAAAGCATAAACTGAATAGAGTTCACCCTTGTCCTTGATCCAGGACTTTAGAGTTTCATAGATATTCTGATCTTTCCTCGGCTGCTATGGAGAGCTGAGCTTGAGGAGGCGGAGGCCGTTCAGCCTTAAAGGTCAGTTTAAGGTGTTTGATGATCTTGTCTATGATATTGTAATCTTCAATAAAGGAGACAATTCGCCTGTCTGCGTGCGGTCACGCACAGGCAGGCATGGTTCCCCCGCATTTTGGACATATTAGAGGATCGATCTCGTAGACTTTCTTTATCATCTCAGCCCATCCCCGGGATGGTGTAAATGAAATAAAGTTGTTGGGCAGAAAGCATAGCCGTTGGCAACCAAGATTTTGTTGAAAGAATCAGGCAAAGATTAAACATCAAGGCCCAAGGGAGACGTATAGTCCAAAAGTCAGGATCTTTTGAGTTGCGGGAAGCAGGAACATCTTATTTTCTGTTTTACCCCCCTAAAAAAGGGCTTTAAGGGCCAAAATCGCCTCTTAAAAAAGCTTATCATATTGATAATGCTCAAGTTAGCGCGGTGCGACCCCTAAATCATAGACCCACCCAAATATCTTAATCACCCACTATATCTTCATACTTCGCAATAATGGCATCACCCTTTTCAATGAGGTCA
>CBFDDY010000082.1:0-8975 GCA_965603705.1 uncultured bacterium
GCGGCCAAGAAGTTGTTGACACCATCGGAAACATGCGGACTATGACCAAACAGGGAATGCGAGATGTCCCCCGGGAAACTGTAGAGATAATATCTGTGCAGAGAAAATAAATCACACTTATCCTTGATTATTCACGAGTTGAGGTTGCCGTAGATGCGAGGCGCAGGGGATGAAGCTGTGGTCCTTCACCGCGAATCCGTTGCAACAAAGCAGATACGGTAAAATCGGCTCGCCTGGAAGGTAAAAAATGTCGATTATTAATAGAGATTACAGCGAAAACGAAACGGTCCTTTGTATATCCATAGTAGCCAAGGTAAAATACTGATTAAAAAAAAGGTGTCATTCATATCGACATTTTTTATGAATAGTAAGGATAATTATGGGTGACTGGTTATTCGCTTTTTTTCACCTGTTCCTGCTGATAGGAATAGCTGGGTATGCAGTTGTTTCTCTTTTTCAGGGAAATACTCACCGGTTTGGGATAATTTCCGCCCTTCTGCTAGTTTATTACTTTTTCGTGCTGCATAAACCGGTACGCAAAGAAATCGAACGCCGGCGTAAAATGAAAAGCCAGGGAGATAAAAAATAGAAACAATAAACCGGCTGATCCGCTTTATTGCTGACATTGTCTGGGGGCCGCAGACTCTAATCCTGCTTTTAGGGGCAGGCCTGTATCTTTCCATCCGCATCCGCTTTGTACAGCTAAGGCGGCTGGGGTTTTCTTTCCGTCTCATAACCAAAAAAGAATATGGCGAAAGTGCTAAAAAAAGCAAAGGAGATATAACTCCTTTCCAGACATTGACAACATCTCTAGCAGCCATAATCGGCAACGGAAATATAGCCGGTGTATGTACAGCTATTGCCATGGGAGGCCCGGGTTCTGTCTTCTGGATGTGGCTTTCAGCCACACTTGGGATGGGGACCAAACTGGTGGAAACAGTGCTGGGCCAGAAGTTTAGGAAAATCATGCCCGACGGATCGATTGCCGGGGGGCCCATGTATTACATCCGGGAGGGTTTAAAACTAACTTGGCTGGCAGGAGCATATGCCCTTTTTATGGGTTGTAAGGCACTATTTTCCATCCCTATTGTGCAATCCAATTCAATTGCAGTAGCTATGACATCTGAATTAGGGATAAAACCCTGGATGTCCGGGGTGGGACTGGCTTTTTGTACATGGTTGGTCATTGTCGGGGGCATAAAAACCATTGGGAAAGTAACAGAATTTTTAAGCCCTTTTATGGTCGCTCTATATGTATTTGGAGCTTTTTTTACCATAATAACTTTTGCCTCCCAGCTGCCGGAGGCATTTGCCATGATCTTTACAGGAGCTTTTAATCCTTCTGCCGTAGGAGGGGGAATAGCAGGCGTTACTATAGCAAGGGCTATCCGCTATGGCATGGCGCGGGGGACCTACTCCAATGAAGCCGGCACCGGAACAGCAGCCGTACTTCATGCTGCCGCCCGGACAAGCGAACCTGTAAGGCAGGGATTTCTTGGATCGCTGGATGTATTTATTGATACCCTGGTGATCTGCACGCTGACCGCTCTGGCAGTCCTTACATCCGGAGCCTGGACCCATGGTACCAGCACCGAGATGACAGCCAATGCTTTTAATTCTGCTATGCCCCAGATCGGAGGCCTGATCGTTGTCGCAAGTTCATTTCTTTTCGGGTATTCAAGCCTGATCTCAGTATCATATTACGGCAAGATCGCTTTGAACTATCTTTTCGGTCCCTGGATAAACCGCCCTTATAACTGGATATTCTGTCTTTTTATTTATATTGGAGCCACCCTGGAAGTGGAAGTAGCCTGGTCCATAGGAGATATGGTCAACGGTTTAATGGCTGTTACTAACCTGATCGGCGTACTTGGACTCTCAGGGATTGCCGTGGCTGCCGTAAAAACTTATTTAAAAAATTTGGACTTGTCAGAAAAATCAAATTATCTATCAGGAGGATAATATGAGAAATATCAAACGGCTTTTTATTTTATCTTTAGTATTTATCTTTTCTTTATCGCTTTCCGCCGGAAAACTGGATAAGGATCTGGCCCACGGCTTCGACTCAATAAGCCCCATGGATGCCTACAATTATGTTAAAACAATGGCTCTGCCTAAATTCGCCGGCCGGTACACAGGACACGAAGGCTATACTGCTGCCGCTAAATGGGCAGCTGCTAAATTTAAAAAGTGGGGGCTTAAATCCATAAGCAGTAAAGAAGGCTTTCTTCAGGCCTTTCCCAGGCCTTACGCCATAATTCCTCAGGCAAAGATGACCCTGCTTAAGGGGAAAAAACAGGAAAAAATGGAGCTTATGGCTGAAGATGAGTTTCTCCCTTTACTGGCAACCGCCAGTGGTGATAATACTGCTGAACTTGTTTTTGCCGGATGGGGAGTCTGTGCGCCGGAGTTAGGATATGATGATTACGCCGGCCTGGATGTTAAGGGAAAATTCATTCTCTGCTTTCGGGGTGTTCCCGATAGAAGCGATCCCGGCTTCCAGAAACACGATGAACACCGCTTTCGCATGCAGATGGCCAAAGATAAAGGCGCCAAAGGCCTTTTTTATATCTATTCCAGGCCCATTGCCAATCCCAACATGGATCTTATCAAAGGATTCACCAATGCCATTATCAGTGAAAAAGTTGCAGATAAGATATTCGAAGAAAAAGGTTTTAAGGCAGCAGAGCTTAAAAAAGACCTACAGATATATAAAAAACCGCTTTCCTTCTCCCTTGCCTCAAAAATGCATTACCAGGTAGAGGCAAAGCATTTTCCGCAGGGAACAGGATACAATATTATAGGTTATGTTGAAGGTTCAGACCCTGTGCTCAAACAGGAATGCCTGGTCTTTGGGGGGCATTTTGACCACTGCGGAGAACATGTCGGCATTCTTTTTCCCGGGGCAAATGACAATGCCAGCGGGAGTGCGGTGGTTTTGGAAATTGCAGAAGCATTTTCCAAATTAAAGCAGCGTCCAAAAAGGTCGGTAGTATTTGTGCTTTTCGGAGGAGAAGAAATGGGGCTTCTGGGCTCCTCTTATTTTGTCGATCACATTCCTTCTCAGTTTAAAAAGGTCGCTACTATGTTCAACTTTGACATGGTAGGGGAAGGTGACGGAGCCGGATGCAGTATCAGTCCGGAACCAAAAATATTAGAAGACGTCCTGAAAAGATCTGATGAGACAATCAATATTCTAAAGCATACGAGCTTTTTTAAAGGCACATCCGGCGGCTCTGACTATGCGCCGTTTTTACAAAAGAGGATTCCTTGTTATTCCTTTTCTTCCAATGGGCCGCATCTTGAATACCACAGGAGTGGAGATACCATCTATCGCATAAATCCTGACATTATGGCAGATATTGCTCGGTTGGCATTCTTAACCGGATACACTCTGGCAAATAGATGAAATTATAGTGTGGCTCTCCTCGAGATTCTCTCGAGGAACCATGCCCGCGTTGTTCCGGATGGCTTTCTCCGGGATTTACCCGTATCCATGCCTTATAACTTTAATAAGCTTTGAAAAAATGGGGGGACTCCAATAATTATATTACTTTATTACCTTGCCCTGAATGATCAGGATAAGAGCTTTATCGCCTCCATTGAGCTTGGATACGCCCACTACAGATTTATCTCCGCTCTTAATAGTCAGAACCGTTTCAATAAGGGGGACATTTGCTTCACGTTTTAAGGAAGTCCCCATATTAACAACTCTATCATGTAGTAATTCAACCTTAAGCTGGATAGTGTCCATATTTTCATCTTTAATATAACGCGGATTCATGCGTAGCCTAAAATCATAATTAGCACTGCCTACCCTCTGCTCGCTATACTTATTTTCTTGAACTCTTATAAAGGAAGTATCTATCAGCCTGAAAACTCTATAGTTTAAAAGCTTCTTCAACTCTTTTACAAGGGGAGCAACAGGCATTCCCTCTCCTATTCCCTCAGCTGACTTTTCGCCTTTTAATCCTAAAATAATATCTACTGTAAAAACCAAATCAATAGGTTTGATATCGATCTCTTTTAGGACAAAGAGCATTTTATCTACGATTTCAGGAGTATCATTAATTGTGATCAGTTGAAGATCATCATCATACCCAAGCCGTCCCCACGTGCTTACATAACCATGAAGAAGTTTAACTGCTTTATTCGCCTCAATATACTTGACCTTCACTATTTCCTTTTTTAGTTCGGGCCGCTCTTTTTTCTCCTGGGAAGCATAAAGGCTAGTGCTATATCCCAAAAATAAAAAAATAACTAAAAGACCTGTGATCGATTTTTTCATTCGGTATTCTCCTTTAAATTAAAATTTTTATTTAAAAACCATTTGACCTTAAGGCCGGTTTCTCTTGATACCAGAGTCATTTCTACAACTTCTTGGGGTGATGTTTGTTTTATTACAGCCGCATCAGATTGCAGAACCGGCCTTTCTCTAAACAAAGAAGGCCGGAGCCAGAAAATAGAGATCACAATTGATATTACTGTGATAAAGCCAAGTGCCCAAGCCGGTTTAAACGGCCAGGGAACAAGTGTCTTCTTTTGAGTAATTTTTCCAGCAGTTGCTCTCTTCACCGACTGCTGCCATTCTGCCTCATCCCAATCTATTCTCTCAGATTTTAGCCATTCTTTAATTTCCTGCAGCGATTGCATGTAAACTTTATATTCCCGCCGGCATTCCGGGCAGCTACTAAGATGGGATTTTACTACTGATTTCATTCTCAAACTCAAGTCATTTCCTGCATAGAGGGAGAGTAAGCGCTTAACCTTCTTACACTTCATTACTCCACCTCCCCTTGGGATAGATTTTTTCAAACTCCAACCTAAGCTTATGCCGGGCCCGGTAAAGATGGGTCCGCACACTCTGGGAAGAGCTTCCCATAACCCTGGCTGTTTCCTTAATGGAAAAGCCTTCTGCATCCCGCAGCAGAAAAACCATCTTCTCCCGGGGGCTCAAATACTTCAAACATGCTTCGATCTTTTCCCTTATTTCACGATTTAAAAAATCTCTTTCAGGAGAATATTTAGCAGATACCCTCATCTTTTTATGTTCTTCCTTCAGCCTCTCATCCCTCTTTTTCTTTCGATAAAAATCATTGGCCACATTCTTAACTATTTTATAGAGCCAGTTTTTTAAATTTTTACCCGGCCGAAACCTTTTCAAGTGTTTAAAAACTTTGATCATGGCCGTCTGACATATATCTCTGGCCTCTTCTGTATTTCCTGTCATTTGATACGCTATATTTAACATTCCCTGCCGATAAGGATGCAGTAGCTCTTCGAAAGCAGACTCATCACCACCAAGTGCCTTATCCACAAGTGCTGCCTCATCCTTCATCCTTATTAATATACCTTCTTTCTCACAAAAATGTTAACCTTAATAACCTTGGATTTTTCACAAATCGCATTTTCAGTTTTAAAACCTATATTAGACGCAGATCTCCGCGGATAAGGCTATAAGAGCAAAATTTTGTTTTTTTTTTAGTCTTATCTGTGTTTATCCGTGTCAATCCGTGTCTGATAATGCTTTTCTTCTATTTTCTATTTTCCATTTACTATTTAACTATTCTTAAGTATTATTCCTAGCAAAGCGATGAAAATCAATATTAAGGTAACAAAAAAGAAAAATTATTTAAACCGGGTCTCCTTCCTCCTGTTTTTTGCCCTCACATTAATAATTTATTTTATTCTTGGTTTTATTCCCAAAGCCGGATCCAGTTCCATAAATAAAGCTACAATCCAGAAGTCTTTTCCATCACAAGACATAATCCTTCCTCCCCTTCAAGAAAATATTGAGACAATAAAAAGAGGCAAGACCCTGTCGGATATTTTAGAAACATATAATTTTTCTCCGGCAGAGATCTATAAGCTCAGAGAGGAAGTCATGCCTGTTTATGATCTAGCCAAAATCAAAGCGGGACAGAAATTAAAACTCTTTTCCTTTGAAGATAGAACAGTTGTTACTCTAGAATATGGCATTGACTCGGAATCCTACCTCTGGATCGAAAAAAATGACAACTTATATTATGCTGAGATAAAAAAATACCCCTTTAAGATAAAGACCGCTCTTATCTGGGGAGTGATCGAAGATATGCTTATTGCCGCTATCAACCAGGCTGGCGAGACAGACCAGTTAGCCATTAATATAGCCGATATATTCGCCTGGGATATTGATTTTTACGCTGATATACGTTCCGGGGATCACTTCAAAGTTCTAGTCGAGAAAAAATATCTTGAAGGTAAATTCACAGGTTATGGAAAAATTCTTACAGCCGAATTTACTAACCAGGGCAAGACATTTAAAGCTTTTTTTTTCGCTTACCCGGACACAAAAAAATGGGACTATTTTACCTATAACGGCAACTCATTAAGAAAAGAATTTCTGAAATCCCCCATAAACGGCGCCCGCATAACCTCCCGTTTTAGCCACAGCCGCCTGCATCCTATCCGGAAAGTCTACCGCCCTCACTATGGAGTCGACTACGGCGCTCCCATTGGCACCCCAGCCCAGGCCACTGCCGATGGCACTGTTATTTTTGCCGGGCGCAGCGGAGGTTCGGGCCGTATGGTACGGATACGGCACAAAAACGCTTATGAAACTATGTATCTTCACTTAAGCAGCTATGGAAAAGGAATCCGGAAAGGAGCCAAAGTAAGCAGCGGACAGGCTGTCGGCTACGTGGGTTCATCCGGCTTATCAACCGGTCCCCACCTGGATTACAGAATCAAATACCACGGGAAATACGTAAATCCCCTCGCCCATAAATTTAAACCGGTAGCTCCTTTAAGAGAGGATTTTTTATTAGATTTCCAACAAAAAGCCGATTATCTGAAACTGGCTCTGGATGCCCCCTATCTTGTATTTAATTGTTTCAGCGGATATGCTCTCTCTCCAAACCAATCAGAATTGGCAAGCCAGTGAACCTATTTTTTTCTTACCTTGGTTCCGCTTGAACCCCTGCTGGAAGAAGTACTTCTGACTCTAGTTCCGCTTGACCTTGAAACAGTTCCACGAGAAGCTGAAGTGCTGCGTCCACTTGATCTTCCACTCGTTCTGGATGAAGCTCTGATCTTACGCCCGGAAGTACCCCCATATTTTCGCCAATCTTTCAGCTGCCGCCTGGTGACCACACTCCGTCCATAACGGCTCGGGTAATAGCCACCATAATAACCTCCATAGTAGCCACCATAGTAACCACCATAGTAAGAACTATAGAGCCCATAATAATAAAAAGGATTCCACATGCCAAGCCCGTACCACGAGTATGGATTATAAGCGCCATAACCACCCCAATAAGAACCATAGAGTCCATAGTAATAAAAAGGATTCCACATGCTAAGCCCGAACCAGGAGTTTGGATAAATGGAATAAGGACTGTAATAACTATAATCCGATGGATAATAATCATCATAATAACCGGGAGAGTAATCATAATAATAGTCATCTGGTTCAACTCTGACTCTCGGCCCAGAATACCTCTCATCAATAACTACACATCCGGCAATTAAGGCGATCAAAGGAAGGA
The DNA here is from genome assembly GCA_965603705.1 of uncultured bacterium. Lineage (GTDB taxonomy): Bacteria > Acidobacteriota > Aminicenantia > Aminicenantales > Aminicenantaceae > JAUVXM01. The sequence goes on from CBFDDY010000082.1 coordinate 7,527, forward strand.
TAATTAATAGTTTTTTCATTTTCCTGCTCCTCGAATAATTATTATAGCAAATTTTGTACCAAATCTTAACAGATTAATTTATTAATAAGATAGGAATTTTTTGTCCTCTTTATATGTCAGTTGTCATAAATATAGACAAAACTATTTTCTATTTACTATTTTTAGTATATCAGTATGGCAGTTTTTTTAGCAATGAAACAATGAAACAATTTACAATTTGCATTTTACTTTATATTATATGTATCGACATTTTTTATGAATAGTATGGGATAAAATGACTAAATACAAAAACCCAGCTCCGACGGCCGACTCAATTATTGAAATAGAACGCAATGACGGCCGCCTGGGAATCATATTGATCAAACGCAAATTTCCTCCTTACGGATGGGCTATCCCTGGTGGTTTTGTAGATTATGGTGAATCACTGGAGGAGGCTGCGGTCCGGGAGGCAAAAGAAGAAACCTCTCTTGATATAAAACTTAAATATCAGCTCCACACATATTCTGATCCTAAACGCGATGCCCGAAAACATACGATAACTACAGTTTTTGTAGCATCAGCCAGCGGGACACCCATGGCTCAGGATGATGCTCAGGACATCGGAATATATACCCGGGAAGAAATAAATTTTCCTCTGGCATTTGACCATGAACAAATTCTGGAAGACTATTTTAAGCAGAAGGAACAGGAAAAATGATAACCAAGAAAAACAAAAAAAATCCGGATCTAAAGTTTATAGAAGTGCACACAGTCCAGGGCCCGGTTGAGGCTGAAGTGATCAAGAGTCTCTTAGAGAGCCACGGTATCTCAGTTTTCCTTAAAGGGCTGGTCGTTCAATCCGTTCACGCTTTTTCAGCAGACGGACTCGGCAAGATAAGAGTCTTAGTCAGAGAGGAAGATTTCGAAACAGCAAAACAACTGATAAACAGCAATTTGACCGATTAATTAATTCTCAGCTTATCTTTACTCCTTTCCAAAAATTTGACCAGCTTATGTCAAACTTTACAGTTGATTCTATTATCGGCAAACCGATCCGCTCCGGGAAGACCATTGTCATCCCATTTGCCAGAATCAAATTCGGGCTCGGGGCCGGAGGTGCCGCAAACGGATATGGAGGCGGAATGGGCGGCAAGGTAATTCCTATGGGAGTATTGATCATCGACGGGGAAGATATAAATATCGAGCTTTTTCCTTTAGAAGAAAAAAAGCCTTCGCTCCTTCAGGAGATGCTCCCGGTCTTACTGAAAATGCTGCCTCAGTTTTTGGGGAATAAAACATCAGTTCCTACGCAGCCTTCTTCTACGGCAGCTCAGGTTCCAAAAAATTCCGCTGAAATGAGCGGCGAGTTATCTTTGGATCAAGCTAAAAAACTTTTTAATGAAAATAAATTCCAGGAGGCTCTTGAGGCCATTGATTCCCTGCTCTCCAAAGATCCGAACAATGCAGATC